>JBEIPT010000012.1:0-21604 GCA_040376895.1 Lysobacteraceae bacterium
ACGGTCTGCACCATCCACGCCCCCAAGGGCCTGGAGTTTCCGATCGTGTTGCTTCCGTCCTTGTTCTCGGCTGGAAAGACACGCAAGCCCCAACCCTGGTCACTGTCGCCTCAGGGTGCGCTGAATTGGTGTGAGCCGGGAACGGCGAAGTCGCAAGCTGGTTCCGGTGCCGAGACGGCGGGCAAAGGATCGGATGAAGAAGATCGACGTCTTGCCTACGTGGCGCTGACGCGCGCGGCCTTGCTGAACGTCCTGTTTCGCCCCGGTCTGAAGCCCGATGACGGGCTGATGTCCGCGCTGGTGGCCGGATCCGCGCCGGATTGGTCTGCCTTTCTGGCGGCCCAGGACGAGCAGGCACCTGATTGGATTGCCCGGGAAACGATGCCGGAGGCGGGGTCACCGCCGAAACAGGCCGAGGCACCGAACTGGCCCCTTTTGCCGCGACCGCTGCCGAAGCCAGCCCTGCAGGTCGAGAGCTTTTCCAGTTTGCGCGCAGGAGGCGCTCAGGATGTGTCGCGTGCAGACCGCTCCACGTTGCGCAGTCCGGCGGCAGACGAATCAGGGCTGCCTTTGCCGGAGCTTCCGACCGAGGAGCCTGCCGACATGGAAGCAGCCGACCAGGAACTGGGGCTGCTAGGCAGCGTAAGGGGCACCGGCTTCGGCGATGTCCTGCATGGGCTGCTTGAAACCGCCCTGCAGCACCCCGATCGCTGGCCTGACGACGCCGATTGGGTTCGGGCACTGGCGCAGTTGGGCGTAGGTGATGCCGCCCAACGGGTATTGCGAGGCCCTCTGGTACGACTGTTGCAACGGGTACTGGAAACACCGGTCGGACCGCTGCCGGCGCTGGCTGATCTGGCGGACGACCATCGTGCGACCGAGTTCGGTTTCGACCTGTCCATCCGCCCGTTTGTGATGCCTCAACTCGTGGCGCTGCTGAATCGTCACGGCTACGGCGAATGTGCCGACCTGCTGAACGGGCAGGATTCCTGGCGCGGATTGCTGACCGGCAGTGCAGATCTGGTCTGTGTCCACGAAGGTCGTTTCTACGTCTGCGATTACAAGAGCAACTGGCTTGGACCGAGGGTTGCCGACTACGCGCCCGATGCGCTGGCCGACGCCATGCGGCATGGCCAGTATCGGCTTCAGTATCTGATCTATCTGATGGCGCTGGATCGCCATCTCCGGCAGCGGCTCGGTGATGCCTACGAGCCCGAACGACACCTCGGCGGTGCCGTCTATCTGTTCGTCCGCGGTCTTGGGCTCGCACCTTCGGCAGGCGTCTTCGTTGATCAGCCATCCGTGGCGCTGATCCAGGGCATGGCGGAACTGTTGCTTGCACGAGGTGCACATGGACACTGAACGCTGGCGTCCGCCCGCTTCACCCGAGTTCGCCACGGTTGCGCTTCGATTCGCGGCGATGGTGCGCGCCCAGGGTGCCAGTGATGCGCTGGTGGCTGCGGCATGGCTTGCTGCCGACGCTGAACAGCGCGGCGACATCGGCATCGACCTCGCCGATGTGATCGAACACGACGTCCGGATCGATGCGCTGTCCTTGCTGGTGCCGGTGGCCGAGTGCCTCGAAGCCGTGCGGCCCGATCATTCCATGCTCGCGCGGGACCTGAAGACGCGCATTTACCTGCGCCGTCAGTGGGCGCAGGAAGTTCGTGTGGCGTCGGCACTGAATGCCCGACTGCAAGCCCGATCCATCGACGCGACGGAGATGCCGGTCCGTCCTGTCGCCGACGCGCACATGCAGGCACAGGAACATGCCGCTGCCGATGCCTTGTCGGCCAGGCTGTATGTTCTGGGTGGCGGGCCAGGCACCGGGAAAACCCGAAGTATCGCTTTGATTCGCGATGGCTTCCTTCGAATGGCGCCGAATCGCCCAGTCCTGTTGGCGGCGCCAACCGGCAAAGCGGCGCAGAGACTTCGCGAATCGCTCGAAGTCCATCAGGCCGCAGACTCGGAGGCTGAGGCGCCGAGAACGAGCACGGTGCACCGACTACTGAAGGATCGTGATGTGCTCGCCGATGCGGCAGCGGTGATCATCGACGAAGCATCGATGCTGGACCTCGGTTTGCTCGACCGGCTACTTGCCGCTTTGGCGCCGGAAACCGCGTTGGTGCTGGTCGGAGATCCGGCGCAGTTGGCTTCCGTCGAGGCCGGACGAGTGCTGGGTGATCTGTTCGAGGCTTTGTCCGCGCGTGATCCCCGGGGGCGAATTCATCTGCTCCTGCGCCACAATTTCCGCGCCGATCGGGCGCTGTTTCCACTTGCAGAGGCGGCACGTCTGGGCGATCACGACGCGTTCTACTCGGCACTGGAACAGGCGTCGGATCGTGTCGCGTTCTACCCCTGTCATGACGCCACCGGGCTGCATGAGCAGTTGTCGCGGCAAGTAGATGCTGCGCTCGCGGCAGGACGGTCGCTGAACTCCGGCGTGGCATTCCTGTGCGCACACCGTGTCGGCACATTTGGTGCTGCCGGCGTGAACGCGTTTCTCGAGTCACACTGGCCACAGGGCGCCGGGCCCAATCGGCCGATGCCGGTCCTGCTTGAAGCCAGTGTGCCCGAGCTTGATTTGTGGAATGGTGATCTGGGTGAGTTGGTCGTTCAGGACGGTATGCGTGGATTCCGGCGCGGCACTCTGTTTGTCCCGGAAGCATTGCTGCCGGGCTTTGCGCCCGGTTACGCGCTGACGGTCCACAAGGCACAGGGCAGCGAGTTCGACAGCATCGTGCTGGTGTTGCCGGATCGGGCCAGTGCGGTGTTGTCGCGGGAACTGCTGTACACGGCCATCACACGGGCCCGACAAAGGGTCGTGATCCTGGGCGCGCCGTCGTCGCTGGAAGCCGCTCTGGCGAGGCCGCTGGCGCGAAGCAGCGGACTCGGGCAACGGTTGGGCAGCTCGAACACAAGCTGCTAAGGTTTCGCCATGAACCTGTTCAAATCCTTCCATATCGAGGCGGCCCACCGCCTGCCGTTTGTCCCGTCCGGACACAAGTGCGCGCGGCTCCACGGCCATTCTTTCGAAGTCGAAATCCACGTCGAGGGTCCGGTCGACCCGAAGACCGGTTGGGTTATCGATTTCGCCGACATCAAGGTGGCGTTCAAGCCATTCTATGATCAGCTCGATCACCACTACTTGAACGACATCGAAGGCCTCGACAACCCGACCAGCGAAAATCTGGCGCGTTGGATCTGGCAGCGATTGAAGCCGGTGTTGCCGCTGCTGTCGGAAGTGGTTGTGCGCGAAACCTGCACGTCCGGGTGCCGATACAACGGGTCGGATTGAGGCATTGCCCGGTTCGCACCACCAAGTGCCTACCGGATCAGCTCTTTCCGCTGCTCATGCGTGGCATCCAGCAGCTGGCGCCGCAGGGCTTCACGCTCGGCGGGTGGCGTACGCTGCACCAGTCGCTTCAGTTGTTCGCGCTCGGCGGGCGTAAACGCCGCCATCATTTCGCGCATTCGCTGCTGATCTTCCGGCCCCAGCCCGCGCATGGCACCTTCCATGGCACGCGCACGATCGGTGGCGCGCAGACCTTCGAGAAACGCACGGCGCTCACGTGGCGACATGCCCTCGAACCGCCGACGCAACTCAGCCCGCTCGTCAGGCGGCAGATGCTGGAATCGCTGGAACCCCTGGCGAACGCGCTGCTGCTGTTCCGGCGTGAGCTGCTTGAACTGGCCATACTGGCTCCGAACCCGCGTTCGCTGCTCATCCGGCAACTGTTTCCAGGCACCGAAATTTCTTGCGGCAGCGCGCTTCTGCTCGGGATCCATGGTCGTCCAACGGGAGGCGCCGGTGCGGAGCTTTTCCTGAGTCTCCGGTGGCAGGCTCGCCCAGGTGTCGGCAAACGGCATCAACACCTGCTGCTGGTCGCGGCTCAGATCCGACCAGGCAACACCGGCCGCCGCTGCCAGACCACTCAGGGTCAGCAGCATCAGTGCGATGGTCACATGCAGTCGGCGGCTCATTGTTCGGGGTCTTCCAGGCTTGATTCAATCGGTTCAGGTGTTTCGTTGCCAGGTCCTTTGGCGGCCGGATCGACTTTGGTTGCGCTCATCGCACGTTCCACCGCGATCGGGTCGTCGAGCTGACCCGAATCGTCACCGAATTCGGCAAGATACATCAGCAGTTCGGCACTCGGTGGTGCTTCGTCCGCTGCCTGGGCTTCGGGCTCGGCAGCGTTCAGCTGTCCAGATCCCAATCCGACGAGGAGGCATCCGAGGATGGCTGCGCATCGAGCCATGCGTAAAACTCCAGGTCTTCGTACATGTCCAGGTTGTCGGCTTCGGACAACATTGCAAAATCCTGCGCCGGATCGGCTGCAGGCATCGACGGTGAGGTCGCCGGCCGAAGCATGAGGCCGATCGCCAGCGTGAGGCCCATGGCCATCACCAGCCCAGGCAGCCACATCGACCAACCTGCGCGTTTGTGCCGGACTTCGGCAAGCGCAGCCTGCCGCGCACGGTTCAACCGGCTCAGCGTCGCCGCGTCCAGATCGCGCGCCGATTCGTCGAGCTGCTGAACGGTCTTTGCCAGCCACGGTTCGTCCTTGTTGTACTCAGCCATGATACGCCTCCAGGAGCGCGCGCAATGCCGTCATCGCGCGCGACAAATGCGTTTTGACACTGCCTTCGCCACAGCCCATGGCCGTGGCGGTTTGGGATACATCCAGCCCTTCCCAGATCCGCAGCAAGAATGCCTGACGTTGGCGCGCCGGCAAAGCCTTCAATGCGGCATCCAGCGCTTGTCCGGTTTCCCCGTCGGCGATCCGTTGCCATGGCGCAACATCGGCCGGGTCGGCCAGCTCAGCCAAGGCGTCACCTTCGTCCTCGTCATCGCGGCGGCCAAAGCTGAACACCCCGAACCACCGGTTGCGGACTTGCCCGCGGCGGTGGAAATCGGTCACGCGTGACTCCAGGACCCGGTAGAACAGCGGTGCCCAGTCGCCGGCGGGTTTGTCCTGATAGTTGCGAACGAACACCAGCATGGCGTCCTGCACGATATCGAGTGCGTCATCGCGATTCTGGGTGCCCAATTCCGCCATCCGCAAGGCACGCCGCTCGACTTGCCTCAGAAAGGCATCGAGTTGTTGCGCCTTGGTGTTGAGGCCCTGTTCAGCCCGGGGCGGATCCATGGTCTCGAAGTCGCGAAGGTAGGTGAGGACGGAAGTATTCATGCTATTCGGTTTCGTGGGCCGGTTGCCAAGGACAACGCAACACCCCGGAATCGGTTGACTTGCTACCCTATAGGGACGTCACGGAGTGAGCCATGTCATTGAAACCCTTGCTGATCCTGAGCTTGCTGGGCACCCTGCTCGGCCAGGCATCGCCCGCCGAAGCCTGGGGCCCGCGCGGTCATGAGCTCGTGGCCGAGATCGCGTCCCGGCATCTGGATCCGGGTGTCCGCAAGGAAATCCAGAAACTGCTGGGTGACCGGGCCGATCTGGCCATGCGCGAAGCCAGTACCTGGGCCGACGACGCTCGCAACGAACCGGCCTACAAACACACGTTCAATTGGCACTTCGTCAATTTCGAGCGTGGCGACTGCACCTTGAACCGCAAGCGCCAGTGCAAGGACGACAGTTGTGTCTTCGGCGCGATCGAGCGGCAAACCAAGCGTCTGGGCAACCGCAAGCTGTCCGACGCCGAACGCGCCGAAGCACTGCGTTTTGTCATCCACTTCGTCGGTGATGTCCACCAGCCCCTGCATGCCGGCTGGCGCCACGATCGCGGCGGCAACGATACGCAGGTGCGCTTCCGCCGTGAAGGCGCCAACCTCCATGCGCTGTGGGACAGCATGCTGATTCGCCGTGACAATGTCCGGGTCCGCGAACATGCAGACCTGATTACGCGACAGCCGCTCGATATCGAGACCGGCTGGAGTCCTCATGCCGCCACCGACTGGACTGTCGAATCCTGCAAGATCGTCGCCCGCGCCGATTTTTACCCGAAAGGCGGCGACATTTCGCAAGCCTACGTCGACACGTTCCTGCCGATTGCCGACCAGCGTCTGCACGAAGGTGGCCTGCGTCTAGCCGAACTCCTGAACCGCACGCTGGGTCGCTGATCGTGCTGCTGCGCACCGCCGCGATCCCGCATCGGCAAGACCGCCCTTACTGGCGTCAGCCTTGCGCCTTGTTGTTGATGGCACTCTGCCTGTCGATCCTGCTGTATCCGTTGGCACAGGAAAACCAGAACGGGCGTATCCTGGTCATGCTGATCGACCAGGCACTGGTCCAGATTGCCATTCGGGCCGTAGCCCACAGCAAGGCTTCATGGCGGGCTGGCTTGGTGTTCGGGCTCCTCAGCCTCGCGGCACAGATCTCTTGGCTGATCGAAGCCAATACACACACCCTGATCCTGTCGCACGTCGGCTTGCTGGTGTTTTTTGCCCATGCAGTGTACGTGTTCATTGCCTATGTCAATTACGACGATGTCGCCACGCTTGACGAAATGTTCGCGTGTGCCTGCCTGTACCTCCTGTTTGCGTTCATGTGGTCACATGGCTACGCGATCCTGCTCGCACTTGATCCGTCGGCCCTTTATATCAATGACGCAAACAACCCCGACGGCGTAATCACGTATTTCGAGTCGCTGTACTTCAGCTTCACCACGATCACCAGCGTTGGCTTTGGCGAAATCACGCCGGTATCGTCGTGGGCACGAGCCATAGTCATTCTCGAACAACTGACCGGCGTGCTGTTTCTGGCGATCGTCGTGGCGCGTCTGCTCAGCCTGATGAACCGGCGCCGCGGCGAATGATCACGCCATGACCAGTGTCGCCGGGACCAGCCCAATCCTCATCTGCGACGACCAGCGCGACGTGCTGGAGGCCTTGCGGTTTCTGCTCAAGTCGGAAGGTTTGGCCTGCCAGATGCAGGGTGATCCCGATACCGCACTCACGGCCGTGCGCCGGCAGCAGTTTTCGTGTGCGCTGATCGACCTGAACTACTCACGCGACACCACATCCGGGCAGGAAGGATTGGATCTGCTGAAACAACTGAAAGCCGTCGACGCGGACCTGCCGGTAATCGTGATGACCGCCTGGGGCAATATCCATCTGGCGGTAGCGGCGATGCAGGCCGGCGCCGCCGATTTTGTCGAAAAGCCATGGGACAACCACCGCCTCTTGAGCATCCTGCGCACACAAATAGCGCTCGGCGAGGAGCGACGGCGCAACGTGCGACTGAGCGCGGAAAACGCCTTGTTGCGTTCGGGTGATGACGACGAGTTCGTCGCCGAGTCGAAGTCGATGCGGCAGGTACTCGACATGTTGTCGCGTGTCGCACCGACCGATGCCAACGTGCTGATCCTCGGCGAAAACGGCACCGGCAAGAGTGTGCTCGCGCACCGTCTGCATGCGGCTTCGCAACGCGCCCAGCGTTCGTTGATCAAGGTCAACATGGGCGGTATTCCCGAGCAGTTGTTCGAAAGCGAAATGTTCGGACATGTCAAAGGGGCGTTCACCGACGCCAAGGCCGATCGGGTCGGTCGCTTTGAACTCGCCGATGGCGGCACCCTGTTCCTGGATGAGATCGGCAACATTCCTGCCTCGCAGCAACCCAAACTGTTGCGTGTGCTCGAAGACGGAGAACTGGAACGTGTCGGTTCATCGCGCACCTTGCGCGTCGACGTGCGGCTGGTTTCAGCAACGAATGCCGACCTCAAGCGCGAAGTCGCCGACGGCCGGTTTCGCAAGGACCTGCTGTTTCGCCTGAATACCGTCGAGTTGCGATTGCCACCGCTGCGTGAACGTGTCGAGGACATCCCGGTCCTGGCGAAGCTTTATCTCGAACGGTTCGCGCGGCGCTACCAGCGTTCGCGACTGTGCCTCGCGCCTAGTGCGCTGCGTGAACTGGTCCAGTATTCCTGGCCCGGCAACGTGCGCGAACTCAGCCATGTGCTGGAGCGTGCCGCCCTGTTGAGCAGCAGCGAGCAGATCGATACCTTGCACCTGTCGCAGGCGGGCGAGTCGATGTCGACTGAAGCGCCGACCGATGCACACGTCACAATCGATGCGCAGGAAGAGCAGCTGATCCGCGAGGCGCTGCGTCGACATCAAGGCAACATCCAGCGTACGGCCGAGGCATTGGGCTTGAGTCGCGCCGCGCTGTACCGGCGCCTGGAGAAATTCGGTCTGCGCGGAGACGGCTGATGCGACTCCTGCCCGGTTTGCAGGCCAGTGCGGCCAAGAAGCAGCGCCTGGCGTTCGAGTCCAGCGTGCTGCTTCTGGCATTCATGGTGGCATTGCCGTCGATGTTGGCACTGGGCCTGGTGCTGTGGTGGTATGTACCGATGTCGGTCTGGTCGTGGGTGCTGGTACCGAGCCTGCTCGCCACGATGATGCTTGCGTTCCGGCTGCGTCATCGAGTGGTGTTCCCGTTGTACACCCTGTCGAACCTGCTGGAAGCGCTGCGCGAGGGTGACTTCAGTCTGCGCGGTTCGCGTGCGCGTCGGGGGGATGCGATCGGCGACGTGGTCTGGGAAGTCAACGCGCTTTCGGAAACCCTGCGCGAACAGCGATTGCGAGTCGAGGAAACCCTCGCGCTACTCAGCAAGGTCATGCAGGAAATCGACATTGCGGTGTTCACGTTCGATGACAAGCAACGGGTCCGCCTGGTGAATCCTTCGGCTGCGCGTCTGCTCGGGATCGCCGCTGATCGCGCGCTCGGCCAGACCGCCACGGAACTCGGCATCGCCGATTGCCTCGCCAGCCGTGAAGCCCGCACCGTTCGCCGTGATTTTCCGGGCGGGAGCGGCCGGTTCGAGTTGACCATTGCGCAGTTCCGCCAAGGGGGCGTGCCGCACGATCTGCTCGTGATCTCCGACTTGTCGCGCGCCCTGCGCGAAGAAGAACGCCTGGCGTGGCAAAGACTGATCCGCGTGCTCGGCCATGAATTGAACAATTCCCTCGCGCCGATCAAGTCCATGTCGCAGAGCCTGTCCAGCGTGCTCGGCCGTGAGCCGCTGGCCAGCGACTGGCGCGACGACGTGATCGGTGGCCTGCGCCTGATCGGCGATCGCGCCGAATCGCTGAACCGCTTCATGGCCGGCTACACCGCACTGGCCAAACTGCCGCCGCCGAAGCGACGCGCCGTGCTCGTCGAAGGCTTGCTGAAACGTGTGGCGCAACTGGAAACACGTCGACCGGTCAAGATCGATTGCCGCGAAGGACTCTCGGCGGAGTTCGACCCCGACCAGATCGAGCAGGCACTGATCAATATCGTCCGGAATGCCGCCGAAGCCTCGCCCGAGGGCAGCCCGGTCACCCTGCGAGCCGGTATGGAACAGGGGCGATTGGCGCTGCGTGTGCGCGACCATGGCCCGGGCCTGCCGCCCAGCGACAACCTGTTCGTGCCGTTCTTCACGACCAAACCCGGTGGCAGCGGCATCGGCCTGGTGCTGACGCGCCAGATCGTCGAAGCGCATGAAGGCCGGTTCACGATCACCAACCACGCCGGGGGTGGTGCTGAGGCGGTGGTGGTTCTGTAACCTCCGTCAGGAAACACCCGTTGATCGATCCCGCTACAATGACGACCCTCTTTTTTCTTCGGGTCTCAGGTCATGTCGGTCGCGCGCAAGGAATTGCACGAATTCAACAAGCTCAAGAAGCGCTTGCGCCGACAGGTCGGGCAGGCCATTGCTGATTTCGGAATGATCGAGGAAGGCGACCGGGTGATGGTGTGCCTGTCTGGTGGCAAGGATTCGTACACCATGCTCGACGTGCTTCGGCAGCTGCAGGCCAAGGCCCCGGTGAAGTTCGAGCTGCATGCGGTGCATCTGGATCAGAAGCAGCCGGACTACGACGCCGACGTGATCCCGACCTACCTGCGGTCCGTCGACATGCCGCATACCATTCTCGAACAGGACACCTACAGTGTCGTGAAGCGCGTGGTGCCCGAGGGCAAGACCATGTGCGGGCTGTGCTCGCGACTGCGGCGCGGCTCGCTGTACACGTTCGCCGAGCGCGAGGGCTATACCAAGATCGCGCTGGGCCATCATCGTGACGATCTGGTCGAGACGATGTTCCTGAATCTGTTCTATCACGCCAAGTTGGCGAGCATGCCGCCGAAGCTTCGTTCGGACGACGGCAAGCACATCGTCATCCGACCGCTCGCCTATTGCGGAGAAGACGACATCGCCGAATATGCCGATGCGATGGCGTTCCCGATCATTCCGTGCAACCTCTGCGGGTCTCAGGAAACGCTGCAACGCAAGGTCATCAAACAGATGCTGCAGGACTGGGAACGCGCCCATCCGGGCCGCACTGAGACCGTGTTCCGGGCGATGACCGACGTCCGTTTGTCCCACCTGGCCGACGGCAAGCTGTTCGATTTTGCCGGACTGGGTGCACGGGATTCTTCCCGCTTGAGCGAATCCGATTGGCTGGCCGGTGATGCGCCCGAGTCGCAACCCCGACCTTTCCCGCTGCCCGTGGTGGTCCAGTAATCCTGCCCCGGCAATTCCCGAACCCAGACACGCGCCGGATCCGGCGCGGAACGAGTGACCCATGTTCTTCAAAAACCTGACCCTGTTCCGCTTTTCGCCGGAAACCGCCGGCAAGCTGAAAAAACTCGACACCAAACTCGGTGAACACGTGCTGCGACCCTGCGGCCCATTGGAGATGTCGACGCGTGGCTGGATCTCGCCTTATGGCCGAAGCGAAGAGGATCTGCTGCACAGCCACGGCCGGTACCAGATGGTTTCGCTCGGTGGTGAAGACAAACTGCTGCCGATGGCAACCGTCAATCAATTCCTCGCCGACAAGGCCGCAAAGCTGGAAGCGGAACGCGGTCGACCGGTGGGCGCGCGTGAAAAGCGCAAGCTCAAGGAAGACGTGCTGACCGAGCTGATGCCGCGTGCGCTGACTCGCCCCAGCCGTCTGGCTGCGTACATGGACCTCGAAGATGGCTGGCTGGTCATCGACACCTCGTCGCGCAAGCAGGGCGAAAATCTGGTCAGTCAATTGCGCGAGACGCTCGGCACCTTTCCTGCCGTGCAAGCCGAAGCCGAAGAATCGCCGCGTGCATTGATGACCGAATGGCTGATCGAAGCGAAGCTGCCGGAAGGATTCGAGCTCGGTGACGAGATCGAACTGAAGGACCCGGCCGATCGCGGTGCCATCGTCAAATGCCGTCGCCAGGATCTGGCGAGCGAAGAAATCCGCGAGCATCTCAAGTGCGGCAAACAAGTCACGCAGCTTGCGCTGATCTATCGCGAGCGCCTCGGTTTTGTACTCGACGATATGCTGACCGTTCGCAAGTTCAAGCTGCTCGATCTGGCCGTCGAATCCCTCGAGGGCAGCGATCGCGAATCGGCCCGCGCCGAACTCGACGCACGATTTGCGTTGATGGTGCTGGAAGTGAAGCAGTTGCTGATCGATCTGGAGAAGACGTTCTCGGTGCACCGTCCGGCGGGCAAGTAGCCCCTATCGGTTTTTTTGTGCGCGCGCTGAGGGCTCTATCCGCCTTTGCCTCATGGCTCATCGCAAGCACGAGATTGCCGCGCCCTTCGGGCTCTCCATGACGACGTCAAGCGAGCGCATCCCGATCCATCGACGCATCGCGGCTGAAGCCGCTCCCACAGAGCTCGGATCGTGTCGCTCGCCTCATGCTCCCACCTGTGGGAGCGGCTTCAGCCGCGAGGAAAAGTCGTCAATGCCCGAACGAAGAATGCCGTTTCGCAGGCATGCAAAAAGCTCGCAATGACGGCACTTTCCAAATGCGGCGTGACATCAGCTCCATCAAGCTTGTCATTGCGAGGAGCGCAGCGACGTGGCAATCCCGTTCTTGCCTCGGGCCTCACCACAAACACGGCATTGCCGCGCGATTCGGGCACGAAATCACTGTTGGCTCCGGACAGTCTCGACGCTTCGCCTTGATGACCCGGACCGTCACGGCAAGATGAACATCGCATCGCCGTAGGAATAGAACCGATAGCCCTCGCGAACTGCGTGGGCATAGGCATGGAGCATTCGTTCCCGGCCGGCAAGCGCCGAGACCAGCATCAGCAAGGTTGACTCGGGCAAGTGGAAATTGGTGATCAGTGCGTCGATGGCCCTGAAGCGGTAGCCCGGTGTGATGAAGATTCGCGTATCGCCTTCGAACGGTGTGGGCACCCCACTCGCCGCGGCACTTTCCAGTGCGCGGACGCTGGTGGTGCCTACGGCGATGACGCGTTTGCCGGCTGCTCTTGTCGCAGCAATGGTCGCCACTGTCGAATCCGGCACCGACACCCATTCGGCGTGCATCCGGTGTTCGCTGAGATCGTCGACGCGAACTGGCTGGAACGTGCCGGCGCCAACATGCAGCGTGACTTCGGCGAACAGCACGCCACGGGCCCGCAGCGCATCCAGCAGGGGCGCATCAAAATGCAGACCGGCAGTGGGTGCGGCAACAGCGCCCGGTGTTTTGGCATACACCGTCTGGTAACGCTCGCGATCCGCTTCGTTGGCGCGTCTTGCCATGTAGTGCGGCAGCGGCATTTCGCCGACTTGCTCCAACAGATCCAGCAAGCGCACTTCGGGATTGGCCGTGGCGATTTCAAAGAAACCGTCTACGCGCTCGCCAACGATCAACTCCTGACCATCGGTCAACATGATCCGTGCGCCCGGTCTCGGCGCGTGGCTGGCGCGGATCTGCGCCAGCGCACGATGCGCGTCGAGGACACGCTCGACCATCACTTCGACCGCACCGCCACTGGCCTTGTGCCCGAATACCCGTGCCGGAATGACGCGGGTGTTGTTGAACACGAGCAAGTCACCGGGCTCGACCAGATCCAGCACATCCCGAAACCGCCGATCCTCGAACCGGTCACGCGCCACATCGACCACCAGCAGGCGGCTGGCGGTGCGGTCGGGTAAAGGCGTGGCGGCGATCAGCTCCTTCGGGAGCTCGAACGAAAAATCCTGTTTGCGCATGCCGCCATTATGACGCAGGGCCCATTTGAATGGCCGGCCAGGTCAACCGTCCTTGGCTTCGCGACGCGCTCTCTTGCGGGCCTTTTCATCGATTTCGCGGATCTCACCGATCCGACAGCGCTCATTCCCGAATTCGATCCGACCGAATTGAGCGTCCACGAACCCGTTGTCGCCATTGACCCGGATCGTCATCTGCCGGTGCAGGTCAAGACATGGATCGCGGAGTTTGATCAGGTAGGCCCGATTGACTCCGACCCAGATGGCAAGGGTGCGGTCATCGAAAGATCGCCAGCGGTCCAGTTCGAGAAACGTATGGAAGCGCGGGATCGGTTCACCGGCAAATTGTTCGAATTCGGAAAGCGCTGCGGCGTCCCGCTCTCGGGCCTGCTGGGCATGGGCACAGGCTCCCAGCGTGAACACGAGCATCGCCAGAACAAGGGGACGAGTGAAGTTCATGTTTACGGCTCCAGGATGATCCTGACTCGATTCTATGCATTCAAGGGGTTGTCCGTACACCGAGGCAGTTCATGCGTTGGCAGCCGTTCAGAACGGTCGCGTTTGGCCGCAATCGCTGCTCCAATATCGACCTGAACGGAATGAACAACCATGCCCAAACGACTGATCCTGATTGATGGCTCCGCCTACCTGTTCCGCGCGTTCCACGCGCTACCGCCGCTTGCGAACATTCACGGCGAGCCGACTGGCGCGCTGTTCGGCGTGGTCAACATGCTGCGGTCGCATCTGGCGCAGAAATCCGAATTCATCGCGTTCGTGATGGATCCGGGTGGCAAGAATTTCCGCCACGAGATGTACCCGGAGTACAAGGCCAACCGTCCGCCGATGCCGGACGAGCTGCGTGCCCAGATCGAGCCGATGCTGGCGATCGTGCGTGCACTCGGGATCCCGGTGCTGCGTGAGCCGGGGGTCGAAGCCGACGACGTGATCGGCACCCTGGCACGCCAGGCCGAGGCACATGATCTGCTGGTGACGATTTCCACCGGCGACAAGGACCTTGCGCAACTGGTCGATGCCCGTGTGGAGCTGGTCAATACGATGACCGGATCGCGCCTCGACGAGCAGGGTGTGTTGGCGAAATTTGGCGTCCGCCCGGACCAGATTCCCGATTTCCTGGCGCTGATGGGCGACAAGGTCGACAACATTCCCGGTGTCGACAAGTGCGGCGAGAAAACCGCAGCCAAGTGGCTCGCACAGTACGGCACGATGGATGCAGTGATGGCCCATGCCGGCGAGATCAGCGGCAAGATCGGCGAGAACCTGCGCGCTGCGTTGCCGCGCTTGCCGCTGTCACGTGACCTGACGCGCGTGCGCTGTGACGTGCCCTTGTCGCGCCCGGTCGAATCCCTGACTCGCAGCGCCCCGGATGCCGATGCATTGCGCGATTTGTATCTGCGCTACGAGTTTCGCGCTGCGCTGAAGGAAATTGATCCGTCGGCTGGTGCGGCGACCAACGCGCCAGCTGCCGCTTCTTCAGCGCCTGCCCCTGCTGCCAAACCCGCAGTGCCAGACGGTTTTGATCAGCCCGGCCAATACGAGTGCGTACTGACCGCGGAGCGGTGGCAGCACTGGCTGGCACGTCTTCGTGCCGCGCCGCTGTTTGCGTTCGATACCGAAACCACCAGTCTCGATGCACACCGAGCCGAGGTCGTTGGCGTGTCGTTTGCGATCACGCCCGGCGAAGCCGCCTATGTGCCCTTGGCGCACAATGGACCAGGCGTCGCGACGCAACTGGATCGCGATACTGTGCTCAATGACCTCAAGCCGCTGCTGGCCGACCCGGCGATTCTCAAAGTTGGTCAGCATGGCAAATACGACATGCATGTGCTTGCGCATTACGGCATCGAGGTGAACGGCTATGCGTTCGACACGATGCTGGAAAGTTACGTGCTGAATTCCACTGCCACTCGGCACGACATGGATTCCTTGTCGAAGCTCTATCTGAACTATGAGCCGATCGCCTACGAGACAGTGGCCGGCAAAGGCGCAAAGCAGATCTCGTTCTCCGAGGTGGATCTGGAAGTGGCGACCCGATACGCCGCCGAAGATGCCGATGTGACGCTGCGGCTGCATCAGGTCTTGCACGCCAGGCTTGTGGCCGAACCCACACTGGAGGCCGTCTTCCGCGACATCGAGATGCCGCTGGTACCGGTGCTTCGACGCATGGAAGCCAACGGGATCCTGGTCGATGCGTCGGTCCTTCGGGCGCAGAGCCATGACTTGCGGACACGCATGAACACCGTGGTCGAGCGCGCCTATGAAGTGGTGGGCCACCGCTTCAGCATGGACTCCCCGAAACAGCTTCAGGCTGTCCTGTACGATGAACTCAAGCTCCCGGTCATGGCGAAAACGCCCTCAGGCCAGCCATCGACCAACGAAGACGCCATCAGCGAACTCGCGGAACATCATGAGTTGCCGAAGCTGATCCTTGAATATCGCGGCATGGCAAAACTGGTGTCCACGTATACGGAGCGCCTGCCCGAACAGATCAACGAACGCACCGGGCGAGTGCATACGTCGTTTCATCAGGCTACGGCGCAGACCGGGCGGCTGTCGTCGACCGACCCCAATCTGCAGAACATTCCAATCCGCACCGAAGACGGTCGGCGCATCCGCAAGGCCTTCATCGCACCGCCGGGCTGGAAGATCGTCGCAGCCGACTACTCGCAGATCGAGTTGCGCATCATGGCCCACCTTTCCGGCGACGAAGGTTTGCTGCGCGCGTTCCGGGAAGGCATCGACGTTCATCGCGCCACCGCGGCCGAAGTGTTCGGCCTCACGCCCGACGAAGTCACGGGTAATCAGCGCCGCGCGGCCAAAGCGATCAACTTCGGCCTGATGTACGGCATGGGTGCGTTTGGTCTGGCGCGTCAGCTGGACATCGGCCGCAAGGAAGCCAACGACTACATCAGCCGTTACTTCGCGCGGTATCCCGGCGTTCGGGCCTACATGGACAACATCCGCGAACAGGCCAAGCGGTCGGGATACGTCGAAACCGTGTTCGGCCGGCGTCTCTATCTGAACGAGATCCACTCGCGGAACGCCGGCCTGCGCGCCGGTGCCGAACGGGCTGCGATCAACGCGCCGATGCAGGGCACGGCCGCCGACATCATCAAGCGGGCGATGCTGGCGATCGACACCTGGCTGGTTGACCACGCGCAGAATGCGCGTCTGTTGCTGCAGGTACACGATGAACTGGTGTTTGAAGTCCGCGAGGAAGCGGTCGAATCCTTGAAACCCGCCATCGCCGAACACATGGATGGTGCCGCGCGCCTGGATGTGCCGCTGGAAGTGGAAATCGGGGTCGGCGACAATTGGGATGAGGCCCATTGAGCGAACCGTCCGTCGGAAGCAGGATCTGATAAGCGCGTCACAGTTCACCTAATTTCAATGACCTAGGGCACATGAGACAAAAAATTTGCACTTGCGTCACAGGTTTGAACCGCAGCTGAACTACAATTGGAACTGGGTTGAACTATCCATGCTGTAGCGCAATCTATATGCATGGATCGTCTCCCCAAGTGATCCAACACTCGTGAGAGTGAACCCCATAGCAGGTCCACGGTTCGCAAGATCCCCGCCTGCAACCCCAGCCCCGGGTGTGCCCCCAAGCGCCCGGGGCTACTTATTTGTGCGATCCGGAAATCCGCGATCCCGAAAATCAGTAGCGCTTCCTTCCGAATTGCGTATGCTTGTGCCCATGCCGCGGGAGAGCCCATGTTCGAGACGCCAAGCCTCACCGAAGCCGCCATGCCGATCACGCCGCAACTGGCCGTGTTCGGGCATCCCATTGCGCACAGCCGCTCCCCCCATATTCATGCCGCCTTTGGCCATCAGCTGGGCATTGACCTGAGCTACCGCGCAATCGACGTGCCCGATGGGCGCCTCGCTCCGGCATTGGCTCGGTTTGCCGCCCTGGGTGGTGTCGGCGCCAATGTCACCTTGCCATTCAAGCGTGATGCCGTGGCCTTTTGCGCCGATATGAGCGCACGTGCCCGCCGAGCCGGCGTCGTCAACACGCTGCAGCGCCGGGGCGACACCTGGTACGGCGACAACACCGACGGCCAGGGCCTGGTTCAGGACATCACGGAACGGCATCGGCTCGATCTGCGAGCCCGCCGGGTGCTGATTCTCGGCGCGGGCGGCGCAACCCAGGCCATCCTGCCTTCGCTACTGGATGCCTCGGTCGACACGATCACACTTGCCAACCGCAGTCCGCAACGCGCCGACGCCCTCTGTGACCTGATCGGTGAACCGGCGCGCGTGCGCAGTGTGTATTGGCAGGACCTCGCCGACGCCGGCCACTTTGACCTGGTCATCAATGCCACCAGTGCCGGCGTGCAAGGCCAGGCCATGGACCTGCCGTTTTCCTTGTTGTCGGCGCGCACACTCGCCTATGACCTCAGTTACGGTGCATCAGCCAGTCTGTTCCTGTCCTGGGCGCGCGCCGGCCAGGCATGGCTCGCGATTGATGGGCTCGGCATGCTGGTCGAGCAGGCGGCACTCGCGTTCGAACTCTGGTTTGGCCAGCATCCGGACACGGAACTGGTGTTTCAAGACCTGCGCGCGCGCACGGCATGATCAATGCGGTTGAAGACGGGCCATTGCTGGCCGACGGCCGCGGTGGCTGGTCATGCCGCGCTGGCTGCGGCGCCTGCTGCATCGGGCCATCCATTTCGTCGCCGATTCCGGGCATGCCAGACGGGAAACCGGCCGGAGTCCGCTGTGTTCAGCTGGATGACGATCTGCGCTGCCGTATATTCGGCCAGCCGGAACGACCGGAGATTTGTGGCCGCTTGCGGCCAATGCCGGATCTCTGCGGTCAATCACGCGCCCAGGCCATGGTGCTGATTGCCGCGCTCGAACTTGCCACGGGTTGACCAACAGCCGTTTGTTTCACCGGCAGCCGACAGTTACGGCTGGTAAACTCGTCCGCCTCCCTGTGCTGACTTTGGCCTCCCCATGACCCTTGCCGCAAATCGCGCCTCCGCGATTGTCGATCCCGATTACACCCTTGAGCACAAGTACACCCGCGAGCATGGCCGGATTTTCCTGTCCGGCGTGCAAGCCCTGGTGCGCCTGCCGATCATGCAGCAGATGCGCGATCGCGCCGCCAAGCTGAACACTGCCGGCTTCATTTCGGGTTATCGCGGCTCACCACTCGGCGGCTTTGACCTGGAGCTCTGGAAGGCCAAGAAACACCTGGCTGGCGCGAACGTGAAGTTCACGCCTGGCCTGAACGAAGATCTCGGCGCAACGATGGTCTGGGGCTCACAACAGACCAATCTGTTCCAGGGCGCGAACTACGACGGCGTGTTTTCGATGTGGTACGGCAAAGGGCCGGGCGTCGATCGCACGGGCGATGTGTTCAAGCATGCCAATGCCGCCGGCACGTCCAAGTTCGGTGGTGTGCTCGCACTCGCCGCCGACGACCATGCCTGCCGTTCGTCGACACTGCCGCATGGCTCGGAACACGAGTTTGTCTCGGCCTACATGCCGATCCTCAATCCGGCCGGTGTGCAGGACATCCTGGACATGGGCCTGCTGGGCTGGGCGATGAGCCGATACACCGGGCGTTGGGTCGGCTTCAAGACCATCGCCGAAACCGTTGAGTCGTCCGGGTCCGTCGACGTCAATCCACACCAACTCGACATCATTCTTCCTGAAGATTTCACGATGCCGGTGGGTGGCCTCAACATCCGCTGGCCGGATCCGCCGCTCGATCAGGAAATGCGCCTGCACCAGTACGCCACGCAGGCGGCGTTCGCGTTTGCGCGAGCCAACCGCATCGACAAGATCGTCATCGATTCATCGAAGGCACGGCTCGGCATCGTCACCACCGGCAAAAGCTACCTGGATGTGCTGCAAGCGCTCGAATACCTCGGCATCGGCATCAAGGAAGCGGCCGACATCGGCATCCGTGTGTACAAGGTCGGCATGACCTGGCCGCTTGAGCCAATCGGCATTCGCGACTTCGCTCGCGGTCTGGAAGACATCATCGTGGTCGAAGAGAAGCGCAGCTTCCTCGAATCGCAGATGAAGGAAGCCATGTACAACTGGGATCACGCCACGCGCCCATCCATCGTCGGCAAATACGACGAAGAAGAAAACTGGATCCTGCCGTCGACGTCGGAACTGACACCGGCGCGAATCGCACGCGTGATCGCAAAACGACTCGGGCGATTCTTCACGTCCGATCTGATCGAGTCGCGACTGAAGTGGATCGCCGACAAGGAAAAGGAACTGGCGTTGCCGCGCGCGAATTTCCCGCGTGCCGCACATTACTGCTCGGGCTGCCCGCACAACTCGTCGACGGTGGTGCCGGAAGGCAGTCGCGCACTCGGCGGCATCGGTTGCCATTACATGGTCACCTGGATGGACCGGAAAACCGACACGTTCACGCAGATGGGCGGCGAAGGCGCCACCTGGTGTGGCCAGGCGCCGTTCACGAGCGAAAAGCACGTTTTCCAGAATCTGGGTGACGGCACGTACTTCCATTCGGGCTCGTTGGCCATTCGCCAGGCAATCGCTGCTGGCGTGAACATCACGTACAAGATCCTCTACAACGACGCCGTCGCGATGACCGGTGGCCAGCCGGTGGACGGCACCTTGACGGTGCCGGATATCGCGCGGCAGGTGAATGCCGAAGGGGTGCATACGATCGTCGTGATGAGCGATGACATCGAAAAGTGGCGCCGCCGCGACCTGTTCCCGTCGGGTGTCGAGTTCGTCGACCGCGACCAGCTCGATGCCGTTCAGAAGCGACTGAGCAAGGTCGAGGGCGTCAGCGTCCTGATCTATGACCAGACCTGCGCCGCCGAAAAACGTCGTCGCCGCAAGCGCGGCAAGATGGTTGATCCGGCAAAACGGACGTTCATCAATCCGGCGGTCTGCGAAGGCTGCGGCGACTGCGGCGTGAAGTCGAACTGCGTGTCGGTGTTGCCGCTGGAAACCGAGTTCGGCCGCAAGCGCGAAATCGACCAGTCCAACTGCAACAAGGATTTCTCGTGCGTGAAGGGCTTCTGCCCGAGCTTCGTGACGATCCAGGGTGGCGGGCTCAAGAAGCGCAAGGCCAGCAGCAATTCGCTGGATGCAAACAGCTTGCCGATGCCAGTGATCGCCGGCTCGCTCGACCAGCCCTGGAACATTCTGGTGACCGGCATTGGCGGCACCGGTGTGGTCACGATCGGTGCACTGATCGGCATGGCGGCTCATCTGGAAGGCAAGGGCACTTCGGTGCTGGACCAGACCGGCCTGGCGCAGAAGGGTGGTGCCGTGACCACGCACGTGCGCGTCGCGAACACGCCGGCCGACATCCACGCCGTCCGCATCGCCGCCGGTGAAGCGGATCTGGTGCTGGGTTGCGACATGGTCGTCGTCAACGACTACTGGGCGCTGTCGAAGATCCGCGCCGACCGCACGCACGTCGTGCTGAACACCTACGAAGCCATGCCGGGCACGTTCACCCGCAACACCGACATGCAGTTCCCGAGCGACGGCATCGTGCGTGCGGTCAAGACAGCTCTGGCCGGTCGCGACCCCGATCAGATCGAAGCAACCGACATCGCCAACGTGCTGCTCGGCGATTCCATCGGCACCAACACCTTCATGCTCGGTTATGCCTGGCAGAAGGGCTGGGTCCCGGTGCAGCTCGAGTCGCTGATGCGTGCAATCGAATTGAACGGCGCTGCGGTCAAGATGAACGTGTCGGCCTTCAACTGGGGGCGTCTGGCAGCTCACGATCCGGCGGCGGTCCGCAGGGCGGCTGGCGAGAAGAGCAAGCCGGCCGCTGCAGAGTTCACGACCATGCCGGACACGCTCGCGACCAGCGCTGCGTTCGAAGGCTTCGGTCCGCTGGCCGGGAACCTCGACGAGTCAGTGGCGTTGCGTGCCAAGTTCCTGACCGAATATCAGGACGAGGCGTACGCCCGTCGTTACGTCGACTTCGTCAACAAGGTCCGTGACGCCGAAAAGGCCAAACTCGGCACCGACAAACTTGCCACCGCCGTCGCCCGGTATGCCTTCAAGTTGATGGCATACAAGGACGAGTACGAAGTGGCGCGCCTTTACACCACGGGTGATTTCGAAAAGCGTATCCGCGAAACTTTCGACGGCGACTTCAAGGTCCACTTCAACCTGGCCCCGCCGTTGCTCGCGAAGAAAGACGCCGACGGTCACCTGGTGAAAGCCGAGTACGGCCCTTGGGTGTTCAAGGCCTTCAAGGTCATGGCTTGGGCACGTCGTTTCCGGGGCAGCTGGCTCGACGTGTTCGGTCGCACCGAAGAGCGTCGCATGGAGCGCCGCCTGATCGCCGAATACTTCACCCACATCGACGAAGTACTCGGCAAGCTCGATGCCTCAACCATCGACCAGGCCGTTGCCCTGGCCGAAGTGCCGGAACACATTCGCGGCTATGGCCACGTCAAGGAAGCGCACGTCGAGAAGGCACTGAAGCGGCGCGACGAACTGCTCGTTGCGATCCGCAGTGGCAAGCCGGTGCTGCAGCAAGCTGCATGAAGGCTCGTGTGGAAGGCTGGGCTGAGCGAAGCGAAGCCCGGCTTATCCGCGAGACGCCGGCAAGAATCGCGGTGCGGGCATGTCCAGCGAAAGCACATGCCCGATACGAAGACTAGAGGAAAAATGCTGGGCTTCGCG
>JBEIPT010000023.1:0-18161 GCA_040376895.1 Lysobacteraceae bacterium
CACCGTGGCATTACTGACCGGTTCGGGCGAATGGTTGACGAGTGCGCGTGTGCCGGACTTCAGGCTATGGGCGAGCAACGCGACCGCGCCACCCGCCAGCATGCCGGTCTGACTCAAGTCATTGCCATCCGACAGGGCCAATCCGCCGACAAAAGCGCCCGCCGGAATTCGGACCAAGGTGTGCGCCAGATCCCATACCGAATCGACGCCAGGCAGCTTGTCGGCAAAAAACTCGACGATGGCCATCGTCAGGCAGAGTGCCAGGATCCAGGGCGACATCACCACGTCCATGGATTCCGGGATCGGCATCCAGCCAAACACGCCGGCAAGCCCGACTCCGAATACGGTGAGATAAACGCGCATGCCGGCAAGCCACGCCAGCGTGATGCCCAGGGCGAAAGCGGTTACCGGGCTGACCAGTTCATTCATGTCCCATCCCTCACGGTGGCTGTCACGATCGGCGCCGAACTTATCAGAGCTTGATTGACGCCGGACTGAATGACGGCAGGTTTGTTCAAGGACAAAGCCTGGCAAGCCGCGAGAGCCCGCCAGCGCGGATTGTCCTCGCCGAGACGCAGGCGCAAATCCGATGTCGGCCCTGAACCGCCGAGGCAGTCGCGCCAAGCCCGCAATTCCAGCACGTCCAAACCCTGATCACCCTGGATCAGCCGCAGCACTTCGAGTGTTTCGTCGAGGGCGGACAACGCCTCGGTCTCGGGTGCGCCGCTCGCTCGAACTGATTGAGCGAGGCCGATCGCAGCCCGGGCTGCGGCCGGCCGAAGTGTGGCCGGCCCCTGCAGCAGCTGGGTGAGCGCCGGCTTCAGGATTTCAATCGTTTCCAGATGCCTGCCGTCACGTTGGGTGAGGCGTGCCGTGACCAAATGCAGCCGTGCCTGCAGCGGATGCTGAGTCGGCAAGGTCGCGAAGATCGCGCTGGCGTCCGCTAGCCAGGGTTCGATCGAACTGCCCTGGGCATCGGCGATGTCGATGCGCGTGAGCAGGATGCCAAGCCGGTCCAGGCTTTGGGCGCCACTTCGAGCCTCGATGAGCACGAGCGCCTCGTTGGCGAGCACGGCCGCTTCATCGAGGCGCCCGGAAGCAAGCAGGGCGCGTGATTTACCGTTGATCAGTGCCGCAAACGCTGCACTGCGGTCGCCGCGTTGGCGCAGTCGCTGTTCGATCCAGTCGTAGTCGCCCAATGCAGCTCGTTCGTCGCCGCGAAGCAGGGCGAGGTGCGCCAGGTTCGTCCGAGCCGTCAGAACATTCCAGTTGAGCGCCAGCCCGCCGGCATCCCAGATATCGATCGCCCGCTCGAATTGGGTTTGTGCCTTCGCGAATTGACCTGCCTGGAGCAGGGTAGTACCGAGATTGGCGTGAGCGATGCCTCGGTCAAGCGGGCTGGCATCAGTCGCAGCATCCAGTTCGGTGACGGCGCGTTGCTGCGCTTCCAGCGCGCCTGCCGCGTCGCCGCGCATTCGCTGCAGGGTTGCTGTTGCGATCGCATGTTCGGCCTTGAGTGCCGGAGCATTGCTCGCCTCGAGGACCGCGGCCCAGTCCCGCAAAGTGGCTTCGGCCTGGTCCAACGCGCCGGTGCGCAGTTCCGACGAGGTTTTCGTCAGATAGGCCTCGGCGCGTTGCCGCGGGGTCAGTTCGGAAATCAGAGCGGGATCGTCAGCCAGCCGACCGAGCACGCTCAGGCTGGCCGGATGGTCACCGGCGGCAAGGTAAATTTCGCCCAGGCTGAGCAACAGGCTCGCCTGCAGGGCGGGGCGATCGGCAAACGCCTGGTCCATTTGCCGCACACTTTCGTCGAGCGCCGCCCTTGCACCCATCCCTTGTTCGGATACTCCTTCCCGCAGGATCAGGTTGAAATGCTCTCGCAGTGCTTCCAGGCGCGCAACTTCTGCCAAGGCTTGAGCACGTTCGACAGAGATGCGCTGATTCTGCTGCACGTAAAGGAAGCCACCGCCTGCCGAAGCCACCACGAGTGCGCCGATCAGGCTCGCCACGAGCGGTCGGCGCGCCGCACGCGCGACCACATGCCCGAGCCACGACCGTCGCCGCACCGAGACCGGCAGGCCCTCGGACAGCGCCCGTACGTCGGCAATCAATTCGGTCACGCTGCCATAACGTTGTTCAGGGGCTTTGGCCAACGCATAGGCCACTATTGCTTGGGCATCGCGCAGTTCCGCGCGCCCTGGCCGCGGCAGCGCTGGATCCGGAGCGAGAACCGGAATCGGAGCAAGACAGATCGCCTGTACTGCATCGGCCAGACTTTGTCGCGCCTGCGGGTAAGCGGGTGCGCCAGCCAGCAACTCATGCAACAACAGGCCGAGGGCGTGGATATCGGTCTGGACGCTGATCGGTTCGCCGCGCAACTGTTCAGGGCTGGCATACGACGGTGTAAAGGCCATCTGCGTTCGGGATGGCGTATGGGTACCGCTGTTTTCATCGAGCAACAGCGCGATGCCGAAATCGAGCACGGTGACCTGGTCGTTTGCCTGGATGCTGACATTCGAGGGTTTGAGATCCCGATGCACGATCAGACGGCGATGCGCAAACTGCACCGCTTCCGCGATGGCGATGAACACGGCCAAGCGGCGCTGCCAACTGGGATTTCCCCGCACGAACGCCGCGACATCCAGCCCTTCGATCCATGGCATCACGAACCATGCGCCGATACCGTCCTGCCGTCCGGCGTCGAGGATCCGGGCGATGTTGGGGTGTTCGAGTTGCGCCAGCAGCCTCTGCTCGCGCTGGAAGTGATCGGAGAGTCGCGGCGAACTGTCGCGCAGTATCTTGATGGCAACCGAGCGCTCGAAAGCGCCATCGGCGCGACTGCCGCGATAGACGTCGGCGCTGCCCCCGGCAGCCGCGAACTGGTCGATTCGCCAAGAGCCAAGCTGCGTGCCCGGTCCGGGTCTGAGCCCTTCGGCAACTGTCGGACCGGTGTGCTCAGGGTCAGGCGCGTGCAGGAAAGTCTCCGCCTGGCCCGCAAGCAGGGCAGTCAATGGCGCGACCAGTCGGGGATCCTCGCGGCCTACCCGCAGAAGCAACTCTGCGCGACCGGGATCATCGAGGTCCAGCGCCTGGTCAAGCCATCGATCGAGGCGTCCGAGCTCGTGATTGTCGAGACGCGCGAATGGCCCGCCCAAACTCACGGAGCGGCTCCCGACAGGGCTGCCTGAAGCCACATGCGCGCTCGCTCCCAGTCGCGGCGAACTGTTCGTTCGCCAACCGAAAGTGCCTGTGCGGTTTCCGGTTCGGAATACCCGGCAAACCAGCGACACGTGACCACTGCTGCCAGCCTCGGATTGAACTGACGCAGGCGATCGAGTGCATCGTGGATTTCGAGTGTCAGCGTGTCATCCGGGCTCTCGTCACCGCTGCCGGCCTGTTCGGCATGTGCGCGGACGTGCACCCGATGCCGGGCCCGGTCGACCAGGATGTGACGGATGGCGAGGGCGGACAGCGCAAAGAAGTGCTTGCCCTCGGAGGTGCCAGCGCCGCTGTGCAGCAGCTTGAGGTAAAGCTCGTTCACGAGTGCGGTGGTGTTGAGCGAATGGCCGTCCAGCAGGCGACGACGCTCGGCACGTGCCAGCCGCTTCAACTCAAGGTAGTTCTGCTCGAACTGTGCGCCCAGCTGCGGCTCCAGCGCGGCGCGGATGGCGGCCACGGTCGGCTCGTGTTCCTGAGCTTCGAGATCGATCGGATCCTGTTCGTAGGTCATTGAATTCGATGACAAACCGCGGATCAACGAGCCTAGCATGATGATCCTGAAGCCAATGTCTTCGAAGGAATATCCATCAAGGCTGGCCGGATTGGCGGCTCTCGGTCGTATGTCGGTGGTCAATCGGCTTTCAAGTGAGAACCCATTCATGAAGAACAGTACTGCTCTGCAATATATGGCACTGGCCAGCCTGCTTTGGGTCGCCCAGTCTTCCGTTGGTGCCGCCGAGCAGAAGATGCTCGTGCTGGACGCTTCCGGCTCGATGTGGGGGCAGATCGAAGGCCAGAACAAGATCACGCTCGCACGCACCGCTGTCGGGCAATTGGTCGCCGACTGGCCGGCCCAGGACGCACTCGGGCTCATCGTGTACGGTCATCGCCGCAAGGGTGACTGTGCCGATATCGAAACGCTGGTGCCGGTCGGGCCACTCGACCGGAATGCCTTCCTGTCACTGGTGCAGGGGCTGAACCCCAAAGGCATGACTCCGGTTGCCGACGCACTCGCGCATGCCGCCGACGCGCTGCGTGCCAGTGAGCAGAAAGCGACAGTCATCCTGATCAGTGATGGCGAAGAGACCTGTTCGGCCGATCCCTGTGCGCAAGCCCGTGCGCTGGAAGAGAAGGGGCTCGACTTTACCGCGCACATCATCGGATTCGATGTGCCGAATCCAGCGCATCAGGCGCAACTTCGATGCATGGCCGAAGCGACCGGTGGGCGATATCTGAATGCACGGGATGCCGGTGAACTGGCCGATGGACTGGCGACATTGGGTCGTGACGTGGCGCCATTGCCGCCAGCCGAAGCGACCGTTTCGGCGCCGCCAACCGTGGTTGCTGCGACTGCGATGTCGGTCAGCTATACCGGTCCCGACAGTCCGGGTGACTGGGTGGGCGTGGTTGCAGCGGATTCAGCGCCATTGGCCTATCTGGTCGAACGCGGCACCTGGACATCAGTGGATTCGCCAGTAGCCGAACTCCGTCTGGTAGCCCCGGCGACACCCGGTCGATACGAACTGCGATACGTCAGTCCGGCACGTGAGCAGGCGATCCTCGCCCGCGTCCCGATCGAGGTCACGCCAGCAACAAGTGCCGTGCGAGGCCCAAGTACTGCAATGGCCAGCGACAGTATCCGCATCGAAGCCGAGGGGCCCGTCGCTGACGATCACTGGATCGGGTTTGCGCCGAAGGGCGGCGATGCCATGGCGTACGTCACCGGTTCCTACATACGGCCTGATCCGTCCGGGCGAACGGTTGCGACGATCAAGGCACCGGACGACGCTGGCGAATACGAACTGCGATATGTACTGAAGGAGGGTGCCGAGGTCATCGGAACCCAAGCGGTCACGGTGATTCCTGCGGTCGGCCGCCTGATTGATGCGCCAATCCAGGTCAACATCGATCAGCAGTTCACCGTTGGGTTCGAGGGACCGCGCAATCCATCGGGTGATTCATGGATCGGCTTTGTCCCGAAGGGTGCTGGCGTCGACGCTTACCGAACGTACACGTCCTTGCCGGAGCAGGGGAGCGCCACCGTCACTGCGCCGTCGGACGCTGGAGCATACGACTTGATTTACGTCGTGGCAGGGGATCGAGTGCTGGCGCGTGTGACAGTGATGGTCTCGCGCTGAGGGAACCGCTGAATGATTCCGAGGTTCCGTGCGATGCAGGGATGCATCGCTGCAATCGACGACGTACGTCGTTGAATGGCGTGAGGCAAGCCCGGACCTGTGCCGGACTTGCCGTGTCTGAATCAGTCCAGGAGGGACTCATTCAGACTCTCCTGAACAACACATTCAGGCTTCACTTTCGAACTCGTCGGCAAGTTCTTGATTCGCTGGAACTTGCCGACTTCGTTTCGTGAACATTGCGGGAAAGTCAAGTCTGGCGCGCCTTGCGGCATGAAAGTTCCGGTATGATGCCGGTCCGCAGGGATATAAAAAGTTGGTCATGAGCCTCTCGCCGCATCGTTTCGAAACTTCCGAGTTGAGCACCGCGCCCATTCTGCGCGAATGTGTTGCCAAGGCAGTCCGCCGTTACCTTGCCCAAGCCGGCGATGACGTCGCGGAAGATTTGTATCGCCTGGTCATGCACGAGGTGGAAGGTCCCTTGTTCCAGGAAGTGCTGCGCCATTTCGACGGCAATCTCACTCAGGCGGCCAGTGCCTTGGGCATCTCGCGCGCAACGCTGCGCAAAAAGCTCGAAGAACACACCTGATTCAACAACCTGTCATGCAGGCAAGCGGGTCCGACGGGTGCAGGCCCGATATACTCGCGGGCTTCCTCCAATGATGGGTGCCCCATGAGCCAGTCGATCATGCCGCGTCGTGCGCTGCTGTCCGTTTCCGACAAGACCGGGTTGATTGAACTGGCCACGGCGTTGGTCGCCGCGGGGGTCCAGTTGCTGTCGACCGGCGGCACTGCGCGCAGTCTGCGCGAGGCCGGACTTGCCGTAACAGACGTCTCGGCGCATACCGGTTCGCCTGAAATCATGGACGGCCGTGTCAAGACACTGCATCCCAAGATCCATGGTGGTTTGCTCGGACGCTTGCCGATGGACACGAGTGTCATGGCGGAACATGGCATCGACCCGATCGACTTGCTCGTGGTCAATCTGTACCCGTTCGCGGCAACGATCGCAAAGCCCGGTGTGACCGACGAGGACGCGGTCGAGAACATCGACATCGGTGGCCCGGCCATGCTTCGTGCTGCGGCCAAGAATCACGAGCGCGTCGCGGTGCTGTGTGATCCCGCCGATTACGCCGGTTACCTGTCCGCGCTGGCAAACGGCGGAACCGATGTCGCCGAGCGACGCCGGCTGGCAGCCAAGGTGTATGCCCACACGGCTCAGTACGATGGCCGGATTGCCCAATGGTTGGGTGCGCGTGCGGAAGGCCAGTCTGCTGGCGGACTGGCGCCAACGCTGCATCTGTCGCTGAAACGGAAGTCGGTTCTGCGTTACGGCGAGAACCCGCATCAGGCTGGCGCACTTTATGTCGAGGCCGATGCGCCGGCCGATGTCATCGCCACCGCCGAGATCCTGGGCGGCAAGGAGCTCTCGTACAACAATCTTGCCGATGCCGAAGCAGCGCTGGAATGTGTGCGCCAATTTCAAACGCCGGCATCGGTGATCGTCAAACACGCCAACCCGTGTGGTGTGGCTGAAGGCGCTGATGTGTTCGAAGCCTATGATCGCGCCTACGCGACGGATCCGGTATCGGCGTTCGGCGGCATCATTGCGTTCAACCGCAACCTCGACGCGCGCACGGCCACCGAGATCGTCAAACGTCAGTTCGTTGAAGTGGTCATTGCGCCGGAAATCGACGACGAAGCGCGCGCGGCCCTCGCCACCAAGCCCAATGTGCGCGTGCTGCGCACCGGCACACTCGGCCCGGCCGGCATGGAGCTTGACCTCAAGCGCATTCGCGGTGGATTGTTGGTTCAGGACATGGACAGCGACTCGCTCGGCATCGCCGATCTCAAGGTCGTCACGAAACGTGCGCCGTCGGCCCAGGAACTGGAAGACTTGCTGTTTGCGTGGAAGGTCGCGTTCTTCGTCAAATCGAACGCCATCGTCTACGCTCGGGACGGCCGCACGATCGGGATTGGTGCCGGTCAGATGAGTCGTGTCGTCAGCGCCAAGATCGCGTCGCTGAAAGCGGCCGAGGCGGGGCTGGTTGTGCCGGGTTCGGCGATGGCGTCCGACGCCTTTTTCCCGTTCCGTGATGGCATCGATGCAGCTGCGGAAGCGGGTATCCGCGCCGTCATCCAGCCTGGCGGTTCGATGCGCGACAAGGAGGTGATCGCCGCTGCCGACGAACACGGCATTGCGATGGTGTTCACTGGGCGACGGCATTTCCGGCACTGATGGGCGGTTCGCCACGGACCCCGTCCAGGCGAACCAAAGATCATGGTGGCTCGCCTTGACCGAAGGCCGGCCCTGCCGATACGCTTAAAACGTTCGTTTCATACGCCCCGCAAAGGTCTTCCCTTGAGCAACCCCCACTTCTCCACCAAAGAGCGCATCCTGAGCGCTGCCGAAGACCTGTTTGCGCGTTCCGGCTTTGCCGGGGCGTCGCTGCGTCAGGTCACCGCGTCCGCGAACGTCAATCTGGCGGCCGTGAACTACCACTTCGGCTCAAAAGAAAACCTGATCAACGAACTGTTCAAGCGCAGGCTCGATGAACTGACTGCCGAGCGCACGAAAGCCTTGAACAAGGCGCTCGTGACCAAGCCGCTGTCGCTGGAATCGATCCTCGAGGCATTTGTGTCGCCGGCTCTGCATCTGGCCTCGGATCGCGGTGGCGGCCAGAGTTTCGTGCGTCTGCTGGCGCGGGCCTTTGCCGAACAGGATCAGCGCCTGCGCCGGTTCGTGTCCGACAACTATGGCCATGTGCTCAAGGAATTCGCAAAGGCGATCGCGCAGTTCATGCCCGAATTGCCGAAAGAAGACCTGTACTGGCGCCTCGATTTTGTCAGCGGCGCGTTGACCTACGCGATGAGCGATTTCGGCATGATCAAGAAGCCGCCAGGCCTCACCGACGAACAGCATCGGGCGAACGCCGCCAAACAATTCGTGCGCTTCGCCGCCGCCGGCCTGCGCGCCCCCTGATTTCCCCATTTCCAACCTGGACTTTCCGATGAGCGAAATGAGTCTTCGAATTCGCCGCGTTGCCGTGCTCGGCGCCGGTGTCATGGGCGCGCAGATTGCCGCGCACCTGGCCAATGCCAATGTGGAGGTCGTGCTGTTCGACCTGCCTGCCAAGGAGGGTGATCCGAACGGGATCGTCACCAAGGCCATTGCCAATCTCACGAAATTGTCGCCGGCGCCCTTCGCGACCAAAGGCAAAGCCGCCGAGATCCAGGCCGCGAACTACGAACACCATCTGCCGTTGCTGAAACACTGTGACCTGGTGATCGAAGCCATTGCCGAAAAAATGGAGTGGAAACACGATCTGTATCGCAAGATCCTGCCGCATCTGCGCGATGACGCGGTGCTCGCGACCAACACGTCCGGGCTGAGCATCAATGGCCTGGCAGAAGCCTTGCCGGCCGAACGCCACGAGCGCTTCCTCGGTGTGCACTTCTTCAACCCGCCGCGTTACATGCATTTGTGCGAACTGATCCCGATCCGCCGCACCGACGCGCGGATTCTCGATGAACTCGAGGCGTTCCTCACCACCGTGCTGGGCAAGGGCGTGGTGCGTGCGAAGGACACCCCGAACTTCATCGGTAATCGCATCGGCGTGTTCTCGATGTTGTCGGTGATGCACCACACTCGCCAGTTCGGACTCAGTTTCGATGTGGTCGATGCGCTCACCGGTCCGGCCATTGGCCGTCCGAAAAGTGCCACCTACCGCACCGCCGACGTCGTCGGCCTCGACACCATGGCGCATGTCATCAAGACCATGGCCGACACCTTGCCCAACGATCCCTGGCGCGAATTCTTCAAGACGCCCGACTGGCTGCGAGGCCTGATCGACAAGGGTGCGCTCGGACAGAAGAGCAAGGTCGGCATCTACAAGAAAGAAGGCAACGACATCCTGGTGCTGGATCTCGCCACGCAAACCTACAAGCCGCAGACGGGCAAGGTTTCGCCCGATGTCGAAGCGGCATTGAAGATCAAGAATCCAGCGGAACGGTTCCAGGCGCTGCGTGCGTCGGCCGACCCGCAGGCGCAGTTCCTCTGGGCGTGTTTCCGCGATTTGTTCCACTACACCGCCTACCACCTCGAGGAAATTGCCGACAACGCCCGCGACGTCGACTTTGCGATCCGCTGGGGTTACGGCTGGACTCATGGTCCGTTCGAAACCTGGCAGGCCGCCGGCTGGAAGACGATCGCTGCCGCGATCACGTCGGGAATTGCCGCTGGCGACACGATGTCGGACGCCCCGCTGCCCAAGTGGGTCGGTGACGGCAATCGCGCCGGCGTACATGCCGCACATGGTTCGTTTGCGCCGCGCGACAACACGTTCCGTTCGCGGTCGAAGGCCGATGTCTACAAACGTCAGTTGTTTCCGGACTCGCTGATCGGCGAGCTGCCGCATCCGGGCGAAACGATTTTCGAGACCCCGGACGCACGCTGCTGGCATCAGGGTGATGACGTCGCCATCCTGTCGTTCAAGACCAAGATGAATACCGTCAGTGCCGGTGTGCTGGATGCCGTGCACCGTGCGGTCGACGAAGCAGAACGTCGCTTCAAGGGCTTGGTCATCTGGCAACACGGCGAGCCATTCTCGGCCGGTGCCGATCTGACTGGCGCGATGGCTGCACTTCAGGCGAACCGAATTGCCGATCTCGAAGCGATGGTCGACCGGTTCCAGCAGACCTCGATGCGCATCAAGTACTCACTCGTCCCGGTAGTCGCTGCCGTGCGCGGAATGGCTCTGGGTGGCGGATGCGAATTCCAGATGCATTCGGCACGCACGGTCGCGGCGCTCGAAAGTTACATCGGGCTGGTCGAAGCCGGCGTTGGCTTGTTGCCTGCAGGCGGCGGATTGAAGGAGCTTGCATTGCGTGCGGCCCAAGCGGCCCAGGCTACGCCTTCCGGTGACGTGTTCCCGTTCCTGCAGAAGGCGTTCCAGGCTGTGGCGATGGCCACCGTGTCGGGTTCGGCGCTGGAGGCGAAGGAACTTGGCCTGCTGCGTCAAAGCGACGTGGTCGTATTCAATGCCCACGAGTTGCTGTATGTCGCGAAGTCCGAAGTGCGTGCGCTCGCCGAAACCGGCTACCGCCCACCGGCGACTGCGCGTGCGGTGACGGTTGCCGGCGACACCGGTACAGCCACGCTGAAGACCATGCTCGTCAACATGCTCGAGGGCCGGTTCATCTCGGCTCACGATTACGAAGTATCGAGCCGGATTGCCGACACCCTGTGTGGTGGAGACATCGAGCGCGGCTTGACTGTCGACGAACAATGGTTCCTGGATCTTGAACTGCGGCACTTCTGTGCGCTGGCGCAATCGCCAAAATCCCAAGAGCGCATTCAGCACACGCTGAAGACCAGCAAGCCCCTGCGCAACTGACCGATTCGATCCGGAGACTGACATGAGCAAGATCATCCAAGACGCCTATATCGTTTCGGCGATTCGCACCCCGGTCGGCAAGGCGCCGCGTGGCGTGTTCAAGAACACGCGCCCCGACGACCTGCTGGCGCACGTACTGACGGGTGTGCTGAAACCCTTCCCGCAACTCGACCTCAGCAGGCTCGACGACGTGATCGTCGGCTGTGCGATGCCGGAATCCGAGCAAGGCATGAACGTGGCACGCATCGGCGCACTGCTGGCCGGGTTGCCGATCACCGCTTCGGCAATGACCATCAATCGCTTCTGTTCGTCGGGTGTTCAGGCCGTGGCGCTTGCTGCGGACCGCATTCGCCTCGGCGAAGCCGACCTGATGATTGCTGCCGGCACCGAAAGCATGAGCATGATTCCGATGATGGGCTCGAAGGTCGCCATGAATCCGGCGTTCTTCAACGACGAAAACGTCGCCATTGCCTACGGCATGGGCATCACCGCGGAAAAAGTCGCTGACCAGTGGAAGATCACGCGCGACGCGCAGGATCAATTCGCGCTGCGTTCGCACCAGAAAGCGGCGAAGGCGATCCAGACCGGCGAGTTCGCCGATGAAATCCTGCCTTATGAAGTGGACGATCGCCTGCCGAATCTCGACAGCCGCACCGTTACGGTCAAGCGCAAGAACATCATGCACGACGAAGGTCCGCGTGCCGATGCCACGATCGAAGGATTGCTCGGCCTGAAGCCGGTGTTCCGCGCCGGTGGTTCGGTCACGGCGGGCAACAGTTCGCAGATGTCCGACGGTGCCGGTGCGGTGCTGTTGGCGAGCGAGCAGGCGGTCAAGGACTACGGCCTGACGCCGATCGCCCGATTCGTCTCGTTCGCCGTGGCAGGCGTGCCGCCGGAAATCATGGGCATCGGCCCCAAGGCCGCGATCCCGAAAGCCTGCAAACAGGCTGGCATCAGCCAGGACAAACTTGACTGGATCGAATTGAACGAGGCCTTTGCCGCGCAGGCACTCGCCGTGATCAACGATCTGGGTCTCGACGCCGGTCGCATCAACCCATTGGGTGGTGCGATTGCGCTCGGTCATCCGCTTGGCGCGACCGGCGCGATTCGAGTCGCCACGCTCGTGCACGGCATGAAACGCCGCCAGCAGAAGTACGGCATGGTGACCATGTGCATCGGCACGGGCATGGGTGCTGCGGGCATTTTCGAAAGCCTGTGATCCGTTTGCGCATTTTCCGGTCCGGGCGCACACCGTTCCCACGGTGTGGCTCGGTCGGTGATGCGTTCGATGCAGGGGGGAGCTCCGTGTCGTGATCCACACGAATCCTCCCGAACATCCGGATGAACCCTTGCCCGAAGCTGCCGAATCGCCCTCGGGGGACAACGACTCAACATCCGCATACCTCAACGACATCGGCACCATTGCCTTGCTCGACGCCACCGAAGAGCTCGCGCTGGCAAGGCGTGTGCGATCGGGTGATCCGCTCGCAAGGGGGCAGATGATCGAGGCGAACCTGCGGTTGGTCGTCAGTGCCGCGCGCCCGTATCACGCCCGCGGCCTGCCGCTGATGGAACTGATTGCCGAGGGAAACCTCGGTTTGATCCGTGCCGTCGAAAAATTCGATCCCGAACGGGGATTCCGGTTCTCGACCTATGCAATGTGGTGGATTCGGCAGGCCATCGAGTTCGCGTTGATGCGTCAGACCCGTGCCGTGCGATTGCCGGTTGCTGTCCTGCGCGAACTGGCTCAGGTTCTCCGCACAGCGCGCGAACTCACGCAGACACTGGGCCGCGAGCCGAGTCTGGAGGAGATCGCGCGCGCGCTGAACCGGCCGATCGCCGATGTCGCCGAGGTCTACCGGTTTCACGAGCGCGTCGATTCACTTGATGCACCGATGTCGGATCACGACGAACGCCTGCTTGCCGATCTGGTCAGCAGCGAAGCCGAAGGTCCGGAAGCCTTGCTCGCCGAATCTCGGGATGATGCCCGTCTGGAAGAATGGCTGGCGCAACTCGCGCCACGCAGTCGCGAAGTGCTTGAACGCCGGTTCGGCCTGAACGACCGTGCCACCCAGTCACTTGCAGAAGTCGCCGAAGTGCTGGGGATCTCGCGCGAACGCGTGCGCCAGATCGAAGCCGATGCGATTGCCAAGCTCAAACTCATTGAACGCGGCATGGCGCCGACCGGCCGTGGTGGGCGGCGACCCTGACGGGTAAGCTTCGCGCCTGCCCGCAGTTCCCGAGTTACGCCACCATGTCGAAAGAACTTGAAGCGCCGACACATTGCCCGGTTTGCCAGCGCAGTGCGCGTCAGGGCCGGATCAGTCTCCGGTTCCTGTGGCAGCGCCTTGTCGAGGAGGTGCTGGGAGATCGCCGAAGTTTCCGAATCACGTTCGTGGATCTGTTCCGCAATCCAGGGGAAGTGGTGCGCGCATATCTGGATGGAAGGGACCTGCGCTACTTCAGTCCGCTGAAGTATTTCCTGACGATTCTGGCGTTGTCATTGTTCTTGCCCGTGCCGCGCTTCATGGACAACTTGCTTGCGAATCTGGCCGTCAAGACAGGGCGGCTGGATGTCGCCCAAGCCGGTGAATTTGTCCGTGACTGGAACACTCTTCTTTACCTGCCGATGTTGCTGCTGCTGGGTCTGGTTACCCGGTACTTCTATCGTGCCCAGCGTTTCAACTACGCCGAGCACCTGGTGATCGCGGCTTACGGATGGTCGCAGTTGACCATTCTGTCGGTACTGGCCTTCCTGGTCGCCCCACTGGCACGACGCGTTCCCGAATTGCAGATCGTCGGAATGGCCCTGGTCGTGCTGACGCCATTCTACTGGTTCTGGTTCTGTCATCGCGTTTTTGGTCAGAGTGGCGTGCCCGCAGTCCTTCGGGCGTTCGTGACCTTGCCGTGTGCGGTCGTGCTGTACCTGCTTGTTGCGATGATGATCTCGACCGCTTTTAACCGGGCATGAAAAAACCCGCCGGCAAGGCCGGCGGGTTCTGTCTCTGCTGAAGCAAGCTGCGCTTACTTCTGGGTGGCTTCCGCCTTGAACCCGCGACGTTCCATCAGCGCTTCGGCCTTCGGCGCCGAACCGCGCCATGCGGTGTACTGCTCCAGCAGGTCACCGACGCCGCCGATGCCGATCACCTGCTTGCGGAAGGCATCGCCATTCTCGCGCGTCATGCCGCCACGTTCCTTGAAGCCTGCAAAGGCATCGGCATCGAGCACTTCGCACCACAGGTAGCTGTAGTAACCGGCCGAGTAACCGCCCGGAAACACGTGCGAGAAATACGTGCTGCGGTAACGCGGGTGAATCTCTTCCATGTACACCCCGTTCTGCTCCAGTGCCTGACGTTCGAACGCGAGCACGTCGGTCGGCATGGTCTTGCCGTCCAGTTCGTGCCAGCTCATGTCGAGCAGTGACGACGCGAGGTACTCGGTCGATGCGAAGCCGGCATTGAAGCTCGAGGCATTCTTGATCTTCTCCACCAGTGCATCCGGAATCACTTCGCCGGTTTCGTGATGGCGTGCGAAGTTCTTCAGCACTTCCGGTTCATAGGCCCAGTTCTCGAACCACTGCGAGGGAAACTCGACGAAGTCGCGTGGGGTGCTCGTGCCGGACTGCAGCGGGTACTGCTGATTCGCGAACAAGCCGTGCAGCGCATGGCCAAACTCATGGAACGTCGTGTTCATCTCGTCGGACGTCAGCAGCACCGGCTCGCCATCGGCAGGCTTCGGCACATTCAGGTTGTTCGTGACCACAGGCTTCGTGCCGAACATGAAGCTCTGGTCGACGAAGTTCGACATCCAGGCGCCACCACGCTTGTTCGGGCGGGCAAAGAAGTCGAAGTAGATGATGCCGAGCTGTTCACCATTGGCATCGAACACATCGAACGTGCGAACGACCTTGTCGTACACGGGCAGGTCGGTGCGTTCCTTGAAGGTCACGCCGAACAGCTTGTTCGCCGCAAAGAACACGCCGTCGTTCAGCACCTTGTCGAGTTCGAAGTACGGACGGACCTGGTCTTCATTGAGATCGTACTTCTTGGCGCGCAGCTTCTCGGCGTAGAACTGCCAATCCCACGCGGCCAACTTGAAGTCGCCGCCTTCGGCATCGATCAAGGCCTGCAGTTCGCCGGCATCACGTTTTGCGGCGGCCACGGACGGACCCGCCATGTCCTGGAGCAACTTGCGCGCGTTGGCAGCGGACTTCGCCATCTGGTCTTCGATGATGTAATCGGCATGGTTCTTGTAGCCAAGCAATTGAGCGCGGTCGGCGCGCAACTTCGTGAGCTCCAGGATCAACGGACGGTTGTCGGTATTGCCACCGGCGCCGCGGTCGACGGATGCCTTGTAGAGCTGTTCCCGGAAACTGCGGTTCTCGGCCTTGGACAGCAACGGTTGGGTGCTGGTGTTCACCAGCGCGAACAGCCAGCCATCCTTGCCGGCTTCCTTGGCAGCCGCAGCGGCGGTGTCCCGGTCGGTCTTGGACAGGCCGGCAAGCAAAGCTTCGTCGGTCACATGCAGTGCCGCGTCCTTGCTGGCGTTCAAAATGTTCTGACTGAACTGCGTGATGATTTCCGACTGGCGCTTGTTGAGCGTCTTCAATTGTTCACGCGATTCGCCGGTGAGCAGGGCGCCATTACGCGTGAAATTGAGGAAATAGCGGTTCAGTACCGAATCCTGTTCCGGCGTCAGGCCAAGCGTGGCGCGGTTTTCGTGCAGGGTCTTGACGCGTGTGAACAGGGAGTCGTTCAGCACGATGGCGTCGAGGTGTTCCGCGAGCTTGGGCGCGAACTCGGCGTTGATCGCGTCGAGCGTGTCGTTCGTGTACGAGCCGGTCATGTGGAAGAACACGTTCGACACGCGCAGCAACAGGTCACTCGAGCGCTCCAGTGGCTCGATGGTGTTGGCGAAGCTCGGTGCTTCGGTATTGGCGGTGATCTGGGCGACCGCTTGCAGCTGCACGCGCATGGCTTCGGTCAGCGCCGGTGCGTAATGTTCGTCGCGGATCTTCGAGAAATCCGGGGCCTGCAACGGCAGCGTGCTGGGTTGCGAAAACGGGTTCGCGGACCAGTCGGCAGTCGGGGTGGTGTCCGCGCTGGCAGCCGGGGCGGTTTCGGCCGGGGCTGTTGGCTCGGAGGCGGGTTGGCACGCTGCCAGGGAGATGGCAATGGTCAAAGTCAAAAGGGCAATCTTTGGGGTCGAAGTCATGGCTCAGGTCGGTTGACGGCAAAAGAACCGCCATTGTGGCGCGGATCGCAGCCTCGCACAGGGCCGGAAGTCCCGATCGCGGACCGAAATCGATGCTGCAGAGCAGCAATCAAGCGCCACTACAGCACGCCATGGATGGCGCGCCCGCGAATCACTCACGCACGTGATTGATTCGTCGTGAGCGAGTCCGGGCGTGTACCGGGCTCGCGTCGTTGAGAAACGCCAGGATGGCGTTTCTCGACAGTTGGCTACCGCGTCACGAAACCCGCAAAAAGGCCCCTCACGTTTCTTGACTTCGCGATTTGCGAGGTCTAAGGTGGGCTTTAGTGCCAAAAACTGTCTTTTGGTGGTTTTTTGTGGAGTAAGGCGCCAAACGTGTTCCAAGGTGAAACAGCCATAACGATCGACGACAAGGGCCGGATGTCCATTCCGAGCGCTTATCGGGAGATCGTGTCCAGCCAATGCAGTAATCGGCTGGTGTTTGTTTACAACCCCTTCGAGCAGGGCTGCCTGTGGATGTTTCCGGTTCGTGATTGGGAAAAGCTCCGTGATCAGGTGAACAGCCTGTCCAGTCTGAATGCCGTGCATCGCAATCTGCAAATGAAACTGGTCGGTGCTGCTGCGGTTGTCGAAGTCGACACCAATGGCCGGCTGCTCGTTCCGGCGAGTCAGCGTGCCTCCGCGCGCATCGAAAAGAACGCGGTGTTGCTCGGTATGGGCGCCAAGTTCGAGCTTTGGAGCGAGGAAGCGCACCTCAAGCAGATCGCAGCGACGATCGGTGAGGCCCAGGTGACCCCCGACATGTTGAAGCTCAGCCTCTGATCCCGCGGCATGTGGCGGGAGTCGAAGGCAGAGCGGAAGAACAAGGTCATGGATGGACTGAAAGGAACAGGAGAACAGTTCGTGGCGCATGTACCGGTGATGTGCGAAGCCGCAATTGCCGGATTGGCGATCAAGCCTGAGGGGTTCTACCTCGATGGCACGTTCGGCCGCGGGGGGCATGCCCAGGCACTGCTTCGCCAGTTGGGACCGCAGGGTCGCCTTCTGGTGCTGGACAAAGACCCGGAGGCGATCGCCGTTGCACACGAATTGGCGGCGCGCGACCACCGTGTCGAAGTCCACCACGGCAGTTTCGCCGACATGGCGATGCTGCCGGCGGTGGAACCAGGAGTTGATGGTGTGCTGCTCGACCTAGGGGTTTCATCCCCGCAGTTGGATCAGCCCGCCCGCGGTTTCAGTTTCATGGCCGAAGGTCCGCTCGACATGCGTATGGACCCAAGCCGGGGACAGAGCGTTGCGGAATGGTTGGCGGGAGCAGCTGAAAGCGACATCGCAGACGTGCTGTGGCTCTACGGCGAGGAGAAATCCAGTCGTCGGATCGCCAAGGCAATCGTGACCGAACGATCGGTGCAACCGATCACCGGCACTTTGGCTCTGGCGGAACTGGTCAAGCGAGCAGTCGGTCGTGGTGAGCCCGGAAAGCATCCGGCGACGCGCACGTTCCAGGCGCTTCGAATCTCCATCAACCGCGAGCTCGCCGACCTGGAGCTTGGGCTGGAGGCGGCGGCATCGGTATTGCGGGATGGTGGTCGGTTGTCGGTGATCAGTTTCCATTCGCTCGAGGACCGGATCGTCAAGCGCTTCATGCGCGGTGACGCCGAGGTGCCCCGAGTGCGGCGGAACCTGCCGCCGCCGGTAGTTGGGCCAAAGCGGTTCCGACTGATCGGTGGTGCGCAGATGCCGTCGGACAGTGAGTTGGTGACCAACCCGAGGGCACGCAGTGCGGTGCTGAGGGTGGCGGAGCGACAGCGGTGAGCTGGCGCTGGTTGGTGGTGGTGCTTGCCCTGATCGTGGCGGTGGTCAGTGCGATCGGAGTGGTGAAAAGTCGGCAGGAAAGCCGGCGATTGTTCATCGAGCTGAGCCGGCTCGAGCGTGAGCGCGATGAACTCAACACCGAGTTCGGTCGTTTGCAGCTGGAGCAGGCAACGCTGACTGACAGTTCGCGGCTGGAACAGGTCGCCAGTGCGCAGATGGGAATGATTTATCCGGGGCCTGCCGAAACGGTGGTGCTGCGGAGGTAGGACAAAACGATTCATGTACGGGCGAAGCCTCTCAAGAAGGCGGCCAAAGAACGGGACGGCGAGGGGGTTGGCCCGAGTCGTCCCAGAACAGCAACACACAAAAAAGAGAGACAGGC
>JBEIPT010000413.1:0-3447 GCA_040376895.1 Lysobacteraceae bacterium
CAGGCCGACGGCACCTACGTCATCAACGGCAAGAAGAGCTGGATCACGTCCGGCCCGGTTGCCAAGTACATCATCCTGTTTGCCATGACGGATCCGAGCAAGGGCGCCAAGGGCATCACGGCATTCATGGTCGACACGGCCAAGCCGGGTTTCCATCGCGGCAAGACCGAACCGAAACTCGGCATCCGCGCCTCGGCAACCTGCGAAATCGAATTCCAGGACTACGTGGCAACCGCCGACGAAGTCGTGGGTCAGGAAGGTGAAGGCTTCAAGATCGCCATGGGCGTGCTCGACGCCGGCCGCATCGGCATTGCATCGCAGGCAGTGGGTCTGGCGAAAGCCGCATACAAGGCAGCGGTCGCCTACGTGAAGGAACGCAAGAGCTTCGGTCAGCCGATCGGTTCGTTCCAGATGATCCAGGCCAAGATTGCCGACATGAAGATCCGGCTTGATGCCGCCGAGCTTCTGACGCTGCGTGCAGCCTGGACGAAAGCACAGACAGAAAAGAATGGCGGTCGGTTCTCCACCGAAGCCGCAGTCGCCAAACTCACGGCGTCGGAAGCCGCCATGTTCATCACCCATCAGGCGCTGCAGATCCACGGCGGCATGGGTTATTCGAAGGAAATGCCGTTGGAACGATACTTCCGTGATGCCAAGATCACCGAGATCTATGAAGGTACTACGGAAATCCAGCGCCTCGTGATTGCGCGCAACGAAACAGGTCTGCGCTGATGTCTGACGCGGGCGCGTGATGACCACGTCGCCCGCGCTCTGGCACCTGCTTTTCGAGATCGCGGCCTACAGCATCGGTGCGCAGATCTACTGGCGCACCCGCCGACGTGATCCGCTGCACGCCGATCGTTTTGTACAGATCGGCATCCTTGCCGGCCTGGTACTGGGCGCGGCGGCAGGCTCGAAAATGGCGTACTGGTCCGAGCACCCACAGTACGCATTCCAGGATTTTCCAAGCCTCGTTCCTCTGCTCGCTGGCAAGTCCATTGTGGGCGGATTGCTGGGTGGATTGATCGGCGTGGAATGGGCAAAACGATTTCAGGGGATCAAACAGTCCACGGGTGATGCACTGGTCTGGCCCTTGGCGATCGGCATCGGGATCGGTCGGATCGGCTGTTTTCTGGCCGGGCTGAGCGATGCAACCTATGGCAACCCGACCAGCGTGCCATGGGCCATCAACTTTGGGGACGGCATCCCCCGGCATCCCACCCAGCTCTATGAAATCGCCGCTCTGCTGGTTCTGGCGTTGGCCGTGACAGGACCGGGCAAACGCCTGGCGCAGGTGCCCGGCGATCGCTTCAAGTTGTTCCTGTCCGGATATCTGTTCTGGCGACTGATCATCGACACGATCAAACCGGTTCCTTGCGAATATTGGCCCGGACTCAGCGGCATCCAGTGGCTTTGTCTGGCCGGTTTGCTGTACTACTCGCCGCATCTGTTGCGGATGCTGCGTCCATGGGCCACAAGGTAAGACCCTATCTCTACTACGACCATGCCGTGTCGGTGTGCAGCACCTGCCTGCGTCGCGTGGAGGCGAGCATCCTGATCAAGGATCAACGCGTGTTCATGGACAAGTGGTGTCCACAACATGGCCGGGAGCGCGTGTTGCTGGCCGACGACGCCGACTACTACCGGATGGCGCGCGAGCAATTCATCAAACCACCGGAACTGCCGGAACGCTTCAATACCGAGCGACGCTGGGGTTGCCCGTATGACTGTGGTCTATGCCCCGAACACATGCAGCACAGTTGCCTGACGCTGATCGAAGTCACGGACCACTGCAATCTGCGCTGTCCGATCTGTTATGCCGATTCAGGCCCGCACCGTCCGGGCTACCGGTCGATGGCGCAGATCGAGTCGATGCTCGATGCAGTCGTCGCGAACGAAGGTGAGCCGGATGTGGTGCAGATTTCCGGCGGTGAACCGACCCTGCACCCGCAGTTCTTCGACATCCTCGATGCCGCGCGCCGCCGGCCGATCCGGCATTTGATGGTCAACACGAATGGCATCGCGATCGCCAAGACGCCGGGATTCGCCGAACGGCTGGCCGAGTACATGCCGGCATTCGAGTTGTACCTGCAGTTCGACTCGCTGCGTGATGAGGTGCATCAGGAACTGCGCGGCGCCCGGCTCCGCGATATCCGCCTCGCAGCACTCGAGAAGCTCAATGCGCTCGACATCTCGACGACACTGGTGGTGACTGTCAAACGCGGACTCAACGACGGCGAACTCGGCGAGATCATCGAATTCGCGCTGAAGCAGCCTTGTGTCCGCGGTGTGACGTTCCAGCCGATCCAGCACGCTGGCCGCGCCGAGCAGTTCGATCCGGCGATTCATCGGCTGACGCTGACCGAAGTGCGTCGCCGGATTCTGGAGCAAAGCGCGCGATTTCAGGCAGGTGACCTGATCCCTGTGCCGTGTAATCCAGACTGCCTGGCCATGGCCTATGCGCTGAAAGTGGGCGACACGGTGATGCCGCTGACCGGATTGATTCCAAGGGACACGCTCGTCAACGCCGGTCGCAACACCATCGTCGTCGAGCGCGACGAACAACTGCGCGAGCAGGTGTTCAAGCTGTTTGCCACGAACCAGTCACCGGGGGACCAAGCCTGTTCACTCGCTGACCTGCTGTGCTGCTTGCCGCAAGTGTCGGCACCTGCGGATCTTGGCTACAAGAACGTCTTTCGTGTGTTGATCATGGCGTTCATCGACGCCCATGGGTTCGACCTGCGCGCCGTCAAGAAGAGTTGCGTGCACATCGCCACGACCGATGGCACCATCATTCCGTTCGACACCTACAACCTGTTCTATCGGGACGATCGACGAGACCGGCTGGAAGCGCTCCGCCGACAAGTTGACGCGTCGATGGACTGAGCCCGGAGCAATTCATGGAAGCACAAGTCAACAAAGCCACCCCAGTGTTGTTCGTCGAGAAGATCGAGGACTGCCTGCCGTTCTGGTTCACGCTCGGGTTCCGGGCCACGATCGAAGTGGGAGGTGAGCACGGCCTTGGATTCTGCGCCCTGAGCAACGGCAAGGACGAAGTGATGTATCAGACCCACGCGTCGCTGCTGGAGGACATGCCGCACCTCGCGGACGCGATGAAGGCCGCGAAGACCTTCCTGTTCGTCGAAGTGCCGAACCTCGATGCAGTAGAACAGGCTTTGAGCGGTCATCCCGTGTTCCTCCCGCGCCGCATCACGTTTTATGGGGCCAATGAACTCGGCATGACCGAACCGGGCGGGCACTATGTGACGTTTGCGCAGTTCGGGAAGGCTTGACCTTCGAGGGCTTGACTGAGGTGATGTGAGGCTTGTCTTGTTTTCCGCGGAAGCCGTGACCGCCACAGAGCCGTCATTGCGAAGGACGCGCAGCGTCCTGTGGCAATCTCGTTCTTGCCTCAGGCATGATCGCAAGCAGGAGATGGCCGCGTCG
>JBEIPT010000532.1:0-2330 GCA_040376895.1 Lysobacteraceae bacterium
AATGCCGGGATCGCTGATTGATCCGTAACCGTATTCGACCCCACCGAGCAATCGGGCCACCGCGTCGGTCTGATATCGGTGCAGCAGGTAAATCGGCACCAGTCGACGTTCGGTTTCGCCGGACTGTCGATCCGGGGGCAGGGCGCCTGCAGCGAAGCCCGAAAGCGCAATCCGACGGGCATCCAGCAGATGTGTCAGGCCAGTCAGCGCATCACCCGGGATGTCCCACAACAGACCTTCCGCATGGGCGTCACTCGGTGCGCGTGCATCGGCATCCGAAACATAGTCATAACCTTGTTCACGGATGTCGGCTCGCAATTTGGCCAGCATCGATGCCTCCTGTGCTGGCGGAAACACGCCATAGGCGTGCGCAACGACAAATCGATCCCAGGCCCCAACGCCAGTGCCGTAAGCACGATCAAGGCGGAGTGATCCGGTCTCGGTGATGCGAACTTGCGGATGCGGGTAATCGAGCACAGACCCGTCGCCTGTACGGCTGGCCGCAAAATTGTGCGCAAAACCCAGTGCATGGCCGACTTCATGCGCGGCCAGTTGCTTCAGGCGATGGAGTGCCATGTCGATGGCCTCCTGCTTCAGGACAGGATCGGCGCCGGCTGCGTAAGGCCCGAGCAGGCCCTCGGCAATCAACAGATCCTGCCGGACCCGCTGCGAGCCGAGGTTGACGTAACCCTTGATGATCTCGCCGGTGCGCGGGTCGATCAGGCCACCGCCATACGACCAGCCCCGCGTGGCGCGGTGTGTCCAGGTGATCGTGTTGTAGCGTACGTCGCTCATGTCGACATCGGCGGGGGCGATCTCGGCACGGAATGCATCGATGAAGCCAGCTGCATCGAACGCCTCGCGCCACCAGTTGGCGCCTTCCAGCAGCGCGCTGCGAATGGGCTCCGGTGTGCCGCGGTCGAGATAGAACACGATGGGTTTGCGGACCGGGCTCCGGGCCGCCGTCGGATCGGTCTTCTCAAGCCGGAACCGCGGCTGGATTCGCTGCTCCAGCGAAACGTCGATGGCCTGCGCAAAATCCAGACGACCGATGCTGAAACCGCCGGAAGCAGGGTGATAGGGTCGTGCAACAAAACCCGGGCCTGGCAGCCGCACAAGACTCAGTTGTTGGGTCAGCGTCAGCGACTTCTGGTCGGCTGCGACCTGCTGCACAAACGGACCCTCGCCGGAACCGGAAAACGTGAGCAATGCCGAGACTTCGATGTTTTCCGGAAAACTTGCGCTCTGTGCCGCCAGCACAACACTTCGGTCATCGTCGAGCGTGTGATCGCCCTGCTGCGATTGTTCGAGTCGATCGGCCACACCATGCAGATCAAGTTTCGCGAGCCCGGCGAGGTCGATCAGTTTTGCCTTTGGCCGGCTTGCGCTGGTTTGCCATTCCGTCGACCAAAGCACCGCCTCGGCGAACGCCTCGCGCGCAGCAAGGGCTTCGTCGGCGTCCGAACTTTGAGCGACATAACGAGTGTTCCTCTGCACCAACAGGACACGTTTGCCGACGGTGCGGAATTCGACAAGCCGAGGTTCGCCGTTCTGTGCCCGGTCCAGACCGACATCATTGCTGCCCAGCGCATGAACAATCGTGCTGACCAGGAGCATGGGTTCGACCGCTTCGGCCACATCGAGCCAGACCTGGCCCTCGGTTGCATTGACGAATAGCGGCAACAAACCGGGATCGGCGGTTGCGCCCGTGAGGGGGTCCTTCGGCGGTTCGGCTGTCATTGCGCTGGACGCGAAGGCAGTCAGCAGGATCATCAAGGGCAATCGGTAGGACATGGCAGGCTCCGCAGGACGTTTTCTTATGCAGCAAGGCGAGGCGTTGGGCAAGTGGCAAACATCGTTCCGGCACATGCTTTCACGCGCTTCGGCCCCGGTATCATGGCTACATGCTCCGACCCATCCACATCTTGCCCTCCGAACTGGAGATCCGTGCGTTCGAGCGATCGGAAGCAACCCGTTTGGGCTGCAGCCTGTTTGACCTGATGCAGCGCGCCGCGGCGGCGACATTCCGCTGTTTGCGCGTGACTTGGCCGGAGGCCCGACACATCACCATCGTCTGTGGCCCTGGCAACAATGGCGGCGATGGATTTGCGCTGGCCAGTCTGTTGAAGGCTGCCGGTTTCCGCACGCGTGTGCTGGCAATCTCGGCCGAAAGTCGGGCCGAAGAAGCGATTCGCGCACGGGCACTTTGGTGCGATTCGGGCGGTGCGATCGAGCTTTGCCGGGAAGATTCAAACCTTTCCGAAACAGACCTGATCGTCGACGCATTGTTTGGTATTGGCCTGGTGCGTGCTCCGGTTGGCCTTGCTGCC
>JBEIPT010000031.1:0-15022 GCA_040376895.1 Lysobacteraceae bacterium
ACGTTCACGGTTGCCGGAGGTAGCGCTTCGGATTCGGTGACTTGGTCATCGCAGAACATCTGCGACATCTTCAGCCCAGCGGTTCCGGAAGGTTGCCCGGCCGCGACTCTGACCGTCATCATCAACGGAACTGGCACTGTCGGCTCACTGCCTGCCGGCATCAACTGCAACGGACCGCAAACCTGCACGCGGTTCTTCGCGCCGGCGTCTTCGATCCAGTTGTCGTTGTCTCGGGTACCGACAAGCTTCACCTGCGGCATGAACAACTACGGCATCCAGCAGTTTGCAACGATCATCCTGCCAGCCGCGGGGCAGACACTGACGTGTAACGTGACATTCCCGTAATTCGCGGAATGTGAACAAGACAACGGGTCGCTTCGGCGGCCCGTTGTCGTTTCAGGAGTCGAAAACGACATGATCATTGTGCCCAACACAGAGGGTCGCCGAAGGACTCGCTGGCAGACACTGACGCGAACGGTTCTTCTGTTGCTTGCCGCAGCGCTGTTGTGCCAAGCGATCCTCACTGTCGTATTTCGGCCAAGTAACGACCGCGTGTGGGCGAGTGACCAAAGCCTTCTGCCAGACGCTTCAATCTCTCCAGCAGGTTCGCCGAATGACGCGGCGGGCGGGACACTCACCGTCCGCAATGTCCGCAACACGGTCTATCGAAGCACGATCGACTTCGACGTGGCGTGGGAGACCCGTACCTACTCCATGAGCGACGTTGATAGCGTCTGGTTCATCGTCGAACCCTTCGCCGATTGGCGCGGGCCAGCGCACACATTCTTGAGTTTCGGATTCAAGGATGGCGAATATCTGGCCATTTCCGTCGAGATTCGCAAAGAACAGGGCGAAGCCTTCTCGCCGATCAAAGGTCTCTTGCGTCAGTACGAACTGGCGTATGTGTTCGGAGATGAGCGCGACTTGATTGGTTTGCGAGCCATTCATCGAAAAGATGACGTCTTCCTCTACCGAATGCGGGCCACACCGGAACAGGCCAGGGCGATCCTCCGCTCGATGGTGAGCCGCAGCCGGCAGATCGCCGAGCAACCCGAGTTCTACAACACGCTCACGAATACGTGTACGAGCAACATTGTCGATCACGTCTTGGACATTGCGCCGGGATCGATACCCTGGAGCTACAAGACCCTACTGCCTGCCTATTCGGATGATCTGGCTTACGAACTGGGTCTGATCGATACGGACTTGCCGATTCATCGATATCGTTCGGCACATCGAATCAATCCACTGGTCCAGGCGCATATCGACCACCCGGAGTTTTCGACGCTGATACGCCAACAGTCGGAGCAAACGCCGGAAGCAGCGGTTGGCTTGCAAACACATCAGAACCAGCCAGACGAACGCACTCGCCACTGAGTCCCGGCAAACGAATCACCACTCGTCGCGGCCGGGAATCAGTCCCGCCAGTTCCGCATCGGTCAGGTTGCGCCATTGCCCCGGCTTGAGATGCGCCAACTTGATGTTGTCGATGCGCACGCGGATCAACTGTTTGACGCGATAGCCGAATGCAGCCGCCATCAGCCGAATCTGTCGGTTCAGGCCTTGCTGCAACACAATGCGGAACGCGAACTTGCTGATGCGGCTTGTTCGGCACGGTTTCGTCATCTGTCCGTGGACCACCACACCGCGGGACATCGCCTTGGTGAACTCCGGTGTCACGTCGTGATTGACCGCGACCAGATACTCCTTCTCGTGACCGTTTTCGTAACGAAGGATCTCGTTGACGATGTCACCGTTGCTGGTCAGCAGAATCAGTCCCTCGGAATCCTTGTCGAGGCGTCCGATCGGGAAAATGCGGCGTTCGTGGCCGATGAAGTCGACGATGTTTCCCTTGACCGACGATTCGGTCGTGCAGGTCACACCAACAGGCTTGTGGAATGCGATGTAGACATGGGTGCGTCCCGATTTCTTCGCACGAGCACGAAGCGCCTGGCCGTCGAGGCGAACATCGTCACCTTCTGCATAAAGTGTGCCCACAGACGCGGCGACACCATTCACAGTAACCCGCCTTGCCGCCAGCAACTTGTCGGCCTCGCGGCGTGAGCAGAAGCCAGTATCGGCGATGTATTTGCTGACGCGCATTCAATTCACTCCTCTGGCGCGCATGCTCGCACAAGGGCAGCCCGCGGAAAACCGACAACAGCTCCAACCCCTAAGCACGCGCTCCCAACAAAAAGCCGGTGCCTGGGCACCGGCTTTTTGCATAAGCCCGATCAACCGATCAGGCCGTTGGTGCGTTCTTCTCCGCAGCAAGCTCGGCACTCGCTTGATCATCTGCCGATGCCACGGCGACTTCGGTTGGCAAGGCAGACTCGGTCACTGCGACCGCAACCTCAGGTGCCTCAACGGCCGCTACCGGGGCCGATACGACAACTTTCGCCGCTGGCTCAGGTACGACTTCCGGTTCCGAAACCGGCGCAACAGTCGCTGGTTCTGCTACCACGACCTCGGCAACAATCACCGGAGCCGCAACAACCTGTACCGCCGGCGCTGCCACTGTCACTGCCGAATCGGCCGCTGGTGCGGCAACAACAGGAGCCGACTCGGCTTCCGTTACTGCAGCAGTAACTGCTGCAGCGATAGCAGGCGCTTCTGCAGGCGGCGCCGCAACAACCGCGGGCTTTGCAAGAACGGGCGCGTCAGCCTCGACGGCTTCGGCCGGCGTCTCTGCAGCGACCGATGCTTCGGCGTCAGCCACAGGCTCCCGGTTCCGGCGCACATTAGGTGCCTTCGCCTGAGGTGCCGGAGGAGTGGACGTTGCTGATTCCGAGCTGGCTGCCTCGACGGGTGGAGCCGCCACTTCAGCTTGGGGCGCCGGACTGCCAGACTGCTCGGCCGCATCCTCAAACGAATCACCTTCTTCGTCGTCCAGGTCGGCATCCTGCCCAGCAACACCGGTTGCATTGCCATTTCCATTCTCGCCGCGCTCACGACGACGACGACGGCCGCCACGACGGCCGCGACGGCGCTTGCCCTCACTGGCTGAAGACGCCCCGTTCTCGCCGCCAGGAGCTTCCGCTGCAATCTGGCCGTCGAGCAGAAGTTCCGAGCCAGCCGAGTTCGGGTCCGAAGGAACCGGCGTCGCTGTCTGGCCGGTTACCGGCAACGTTTCTGCAGCGGCAGCAGCAGCAACCTGGGCGCCAATGCCAACGGACGATTGCGAGGGAGCACCTCGGCCCTGGCCGTTCTGCTGACCCTTGCCCTGTTGCTGTTGCCCACCCTTTTGCTGCTGTTGTTGCTTAGGCTGTTGACCACCCTGCTGGCCCTGTTGGCCGGACTTGCCCTGGCCCTTGCCTTGTTGCTGGCCGGACTTGCCCTCGCCACGACCGCCATCCCGGTTGTTGTCCCGATTGCCGTCCCGACCACCATCTCGATTGTTGTCCCGATTGCCGTCGCGCTGCTTTTGAGCCTGTTGACGCTCATCGCGGCGGTGCCCGCGCTCTTCGCGGCGTTCACGACGATCATCCCGCCGATCTTTGCCACCCTTCTGCTCGGGCTTTGCCGGCGCCGTGGCAACCGGTTTTGGTGCAGCCGGAGCTTCACCGCCAAAGAATCGCTTCAGCCAAGCCCAGAAACCACCGGACTTCGGCGTTTCAGCCGGAGCCACAACCATTGCGCGAGCCGCCACAGCAGGCGCCGCGACATGTGCTGCAGGTGTCGCAACCGCTGCTTCAGGTTCGTCACGAGCCGGGATCGGAGCCATGGGTGCGATGCGAGTGACTGCGGGCTTTTCGCCCTCCACCGCCGGCAGCGTCGAAGCTGGCATCGGCATCGGCACCAACGGGGTTACGCGCTCGTAACTGGGGGCAGTCTCCAGAGCCACTTCGCTCTGACGGATCCGGCGCACTTCGTAGTGCGGCGTGTCGAGCTTGTCGTCGGCCACGATGATGATGCCCGACTCCTGGCGCTGTTCGATCTCGATGATCGCGCGGCGCTTTTCGTTGAGCAGGAAGTTGGCCACCATCGGCGGACATTGAACCAGTACCTGCCCGGTGTTCTCCTTCATTGCCTCTTCTTCGGCAATGCGCAGGATCGACAGCGACAGTGACTCGACGGAGCGGATGCGGCCATGGCCTTCACAGCGCGGGCACACCTGCGCGGTGGCCTCGCCCAACGATGGACGCAGGCGCTGGCGCGACATCTCGAGCAAACCGAAGCGCGAGATCTTGCCGAGTTGCACGCGCGCACGATCCATGCGCAGCGCATCGCGTAGGCGTTCTTCGACTTCGCGCTGATGCTTCGGCGAATCCATGTCGATGAAGTCGATGACGATCAGGCCGCCCATGTCGCGGATACGCAACTGGCGGGCCACTTCGACAGCGGCTTCCAGATTCGTGTTGAGTGCGGTTTCTTCGATGTCGCCGCCCTTGGTGGCGCGCGACGAGTTGATGTCGATCGACGTCAACGCTTCAGTCTGGTCGATGACGATCGAACCACCCGAAGGCAAACGGACCGAACGCTCGAACGCATTCTCGATCTGGGTTTCGATCTGGAACCGCGAGAACAGCGGCACGGTCTCCTTGTAGAGCTTGAGCTTGCGTATGTTCTGGGGCATCACCTGCGCCATGAACTCGCGAGCGTCTTCGAACAGGCTTTCTTCGTCGACGAGGATTTCGCCGATGTCGTTGCGCAGGTAATCGCGCAGCGCGCGGATGATCAGCTTCGATTCCTGATAGATCAGGAATGGCGCCTTGCGGTTTGCCGAGGCGTCGGTGATCGACTTCCAGACCAGCAGCAGGTAATCCAGGTCCCACTGCAGTTCTTCGGCCTCACGACCCATGCCTGCAGTGCGGATGATCAAACCCATTTCGTCCGGCAGCTTGAGCTCGTCCATCACCTCTTTCAGGTTCTGGCGATCATCGCCCTCGATCCGGCGCGACACGCCACCAGCACGAGGGTTGTTCGGCATGAGCACCAGGTAACGCCCGGCCAGACTGATGAACGTGGTCAGGGCGGCGCCCTTGTTGCCGCGCTCTTCCTTGTCCACCTGGACGATGATTTCGGTGCCTTCCTTGATCAGTTCGCGAATGCCGGCGCGGTTGTGATCCACACCCGGCTGGAAATATTCACGACCGATTTCCTTCAATGGCAAGAAGCCGTGGCGCTCGGAGCCGTATTCGACGAAACACGCTTCGAGGCTGGGCTCGACCCGTGTGATGCGTCCCTTGTAGATGTTCGACTTCTTCTGTTCCTTGGAGGGAATTTCGATATCAAGGTCGAACAGGCTCTGGCCATCGACGATGGCCACGCGCAACTCTTCACGCTGAGTTGCGTTGATCAGCATGCGTTTCATGTTGTTTGTCCTTCTATCGCCCCCGTTGGCGAGCCCGCTTCGGCGAGAGGGCTGATGCGGCGCGGTGAGCGGGTGATCGCTCACGGCGCGGCCAGCATGCCCTGCAGGCGGCGGTTTTCGTCGCTGGGTGCGGTACAGCAAAGCGGCTTGGTAAACCGGACCAATCCTCACCGGGCTTCGCGCTGGATGTATGCGTCAGGGCCTTCAGGCCAGTACAGGGAGCCGGTCGACTCCCTGGCTACAGGCGGTCGAGCGACAGCCTGCTAGGATGCATGCGGGCGGCGCCATTGTGCCTTCCCGCGGACCGTTGGAACGATCGCAATCCCGACCTAAGTTATTGAAGCGCTTGACAATCAAAGCGTGAAGCAACTGGAGTGTAGCAACTTGAAGGCAAAGCCGGCAAACCAGGGCAAGGCCAAAGCGCGGGCAAAAGACGCGCCAGACCGCCGTACCCCCTCAGCAAACCAACCCGGCAAGCCGGCGGTCCACCCCAAAATGTCCAAGGCGCTCAGGGCGGCCACGGCCGCGCTGGCCAAGACCCGAGGCCCAGGCACGTCGGCGTCCGGCTACAAACTGCGCGCAGGCGATATTCAGGGTGACCCGGTCCGGGACGGCTTCATTGCCCCGACCCGGCCGCCGGTCCATGCCGGTCCTGCGGCGCCTGCCCCGACCCCAGCTCCGGCTCGTCCGGCGCCAGCTGTCGCAACACCGCCGGCTGCCGCCGTCCGGACCGAGCGGATCGGCGAGGATTCGGCCGGCCAACGAGTCGACAATTTTTTACTCAATCTCCTGAAGGGGGCCCCGCGCTCGCTGATCTACCGGATCCTCCGGTCAGGCGAAGTTCGGGTGAACGGCAAGAAGGTGAAACCCGAGGTGCGCCTCGAGGAAGACGATCAGGTCCGGATTCCCCCGGTCCAGATCGAGGACCGTGATCCGGGCCAGGCCCCAGCCGGGCTATTGGCCCAGGTGCCGGGCTGGGTGATCTTCGAGGATCGCCTGTTCCTGGTGCTCAACAAACCCGCGGGAATTGCCGCCCATGGCGGCAGTGGCATCAGTTTCGGCGCGATCGAGCTCGTTCGGCAGTGGCGACCCAAAGAAACCTTCGAACTGGTGCACCGGCTCGACCGGGACACTTCGGGCGTTCTGGTCATGGCCAAACGTCGCAGTGGTCTCACCGCGCTGCAGGCCGTGATGCGCGAAAACAAGATCGAAAAACACTACCTGGCCCTGCTGGCCGGTCGAGTGCAACACGATCGACAGAAAGTGGATGTCGCACTGGCCAAGAACATGCTGCGCGGTGGCGAGCGTATGGTCATGGTCGACGAGGACGGCAAGGATTCGTTGAGCATCTTCAATGTGGTCGAGCGATTGCCCGGTGCCACGTTGGTCGACGTCCAGATCAAGACCGGCCGAACCCACCAGATCCGCGTTCACGCCCAACACCTCGGGCACCCGGTGCTCGGGGACGACAAATACGGCGACGAAGCCGCGAACAAGGGCGCCAAACACTGGGGCCTCAAGCGGATGTTCCTGCACGCCAAGTCATTTGCGTTCAGCCTGCCGGATCAGGAATACGCGTTTACGGCGCCGTTGGCGGATGAGTTGCGGGTCGTTGTGGACAATCTGCAGAAACGCTGAAACGCAGCTCCGCCCCGGTGGTGATCGAGCAAATCGAAGCCGAAACAGATTGTGCGACCATATGCGCCGCTGCCAAAAGTGATCCCATGCCTGATTCTGCGGAACTAGCCATCGTCTTGCCGGTTTACAACGAGGGGCCGGCAATCAACGGGTTCGTGAGCCAGCTTCAGCGCCAGCTCGAGGGTTCGGTTGTGTCGTACCGGATCATTCTGGTCGACGACGGTTCGAGTGATCAGTCCTGGACTGAGATTGCCGTGTTGTCTCGCCAACATGAATGCATCGATGGCATACGATTCTGGCGGAATTTCGGCAAGGAGGCTGCGATCCATGCCGGTATCGCTCATGCCATGGCGGGTTCCGGCGCACGACTCGTGGCAGTCATGGACTCCGACGGACAGCACCCGCCCGAGGCGCTATTGGAGATGCTCCGGATTCATGGGGAAACCGGCTGTCAGGTAGTGCACGGCGTCAAGCGCGATCGCGGGAACGAGTCCATCACTTATCGACTGCTGGCAAGAACCTTCTATCGTGTCCTCAGATTCGTATCCGATGTCGACCTGCAGAACTCGTCCGACTTCAAGTTGCTTGGAAGGGAGGCAGCCCAGCAGTATTTGTCCCTGCCGGAGCAGCAGCTGTTTTTCCGGGGAGTCATGGCGTGGATGGGCGGGCGCATTGCCGAGGTGCCCTTTGATGTCAGGCCCCGACTGGCGGGGTCCAGCAGTTTCGGCTTGTCGCGGTTGATCCGTTTGGCCTGGCTGGCCATACGGAGCTACAGCGCCGCTCCGCTGCGCATCGTCACGCTGGGTGCGGGGCTGTTCTTGATCGGGGCGATCCTGCTTGGCATCCAGACCCTCTACAACAAGATCAGCGGACATGCGGTCGACGGCTTCACCACCGTGATTCTCCTGCAGTTGTTCATTGGCAGCGTCAGCATGTTCGGAATAGGCATGGTCGGCGAATATCTGGCGAGCACTTTCGCGGAAGTGAAAAAACGCCCTCGCTACCTGGTCGCCGAGTTGGCACGTGCGAACACGGATGACTGATCCGGGGCCGGGTCGCGCCTCGCGACTGTGGCCGATCGGCGTCTGCTTGATCCTGGCTCTGGTGCAGGTGGTGATCGCCTTGGCGGGTTCGGGAACCTATGACACGTTCCGGGATTTCTACTATGCCGCCGGAATCGTCCAGGGCGCCGAGTTTCCGCTCAGCGGTCCCCTGGTCTACAACACCATCCATCTCGGCCCGATCTGGTACTACGTCCTCGCAGGATTTCTGGCGTTTGGCGGGCTGGCCGGTGGTGTCGTCGGCATCACGTTGATCAATGGCACAAAGTATTGGTTGTGCTGGGTGCTGGTGGGCAGGCTGTTCGATCGTCCGACTGGGGCCATCGCCACAGGCATCTATGCCTTGATCGGTTGGGCCGTGTTTCCCGCCGTGTTCCTGACCCACGCGAGTGTGGTCGAGACGATGTCGCTGGCATCGATTCTTGGCGCGCTGTGGCTGGCGGACCGGCCCGGAATCTGGCGAGCGGTCTGTTACGGATTGCTCTGTGCGTTCGCGGTCCATGCCCATCCAACCAGCCTGACGATCATTGGCGTTCCGGCAGTGTGGGTGCTTTGGCAACTCCGGCAGCGGTTCGATCTGCTTGCGTTGGTCGCATTTGGTGCTGCCGCCCCTTTCTTTCCTTACCTGATCGATCAGCACGGGCAAGGGTATCCCGATTTTGTTGCACTCGGTCAGTACGGAACTAAGGCGGCAGGCCATCCCCTCGACTGGTCGCGTTGGTTGGCACTTTGGTCGGGATTGTTCTGGAACGGGGTCGACGGAACTTACAGACTCTTCCTTCCCGATTGGGCGGCGATCCCGGTTCGCTGGGTGTGGTCTGCGCTCCTTGCATTGAGCGTCGTCGGATTGGGGCTTGCCACTCGGCAGAAAAACCGCATACCCATATTGCTGACGGTGTGGATTACGTTTCATTTTCTGTTTCTGATCCTGATCCGCGACATCACGCCTTACTGGATGCTTTTCTCGGTGGTCCCGGTGGGTGTCGTGTTGATGGCGACTTGCCTGAGGCACCTCAACAATGGCGTCGTGTCAACGTTCCCCGTTTCCGAAGTGCCCGGTCGATTCCTTCAATACGGGTCACTCACTGTGCTGTCGATTGGATTGGTCACGCAACTGGCCTTATCGTGGGCGATCATCGCGATCGAAGACGAACTTACGGTTCCGGTGCTCGAGCCGGGGAACCCGGGATTCATGGACGTGCGGGCAAGATTCAAGTCCGTTCAGACGGTTTCGTTTTCGCAGGTCGATTTTCTCGACGAAGCCATCATCAGCAATCCTGATTGCGAGCCCACGGTTTTTCGAGGACATTGGGCGCATCTGCTGGACGCAAGCCTGGGTGCCGGTGTTCGGCTGCGCTGTGGCGATGGCAGTTCCGTGCGACTTGGAGGTCCTCGATCGGATGGGGTTCGAGAGCGCGCAGGTTTCAGTCGCGGCATGATCAAGTCGCTGGGTTGGCCCAACGACGGGCAATCAATCCAGTCGGTAAAAGTGCGTCAGATCATTTACTCGGGGCCATCGCTGCAACTTCCGGACCCGGCCACGTTTCCACCCCGGCGGAATCTGGCACCAGCTGAATTGCATCCGTTCGAGTTCACCGCAAAACCCAACTCCACCATCACGCTGTCCAACCGGACCGACGGATACTTCGCTTTGGAACTCGACTCAGCCCAATGTAATGGCCGCGTCGCAAAGCTCTATCGAGACCCGCATGCCATCGCCCTGCGATGCTTGAGTGAACAGGCAAGGATTGATTGGCGGATCGCCATCCATACGTCTGCGGATGTGCTGGAAGTACTGGAGATCGAACCCGGGGCGAATTGATTCGCCCCGGGTATTGCCTTTTCGCGCGTTTTCGACCGATCACCCATCGCGGACATTCAGGACCCAAGTTGGCGCACTCGGGAAGGTTCCGCCAGAATAGGCGCTTCCCTTTGCCGACCTTGCCCCGGAGCTCCCCATGCCCTCACGTCGTGACCTAGCCAACGCCATCCGCGCCCTGTCGATGGATGCCGTCGAGGCCGCCAAATCCGGGCATCCGGGCATGCCGATGGGCATGGCCGACATGGCCGAGGTGCTGTGGAACGATTTCCTGCGCCATAACCCGGCGAATCCGGCCTGGTCGAATCGCGATCGTTTTGTGTTGTCGAATGGCCACGGCTCGATGTTGCTTTACTCGCTGCTGCATCTGTCCGGTTATGAATTTCCGCTGGATGAACTGAAGCGGTTCCGGCAGTGGCATTCGAAGACCGCCGGGCATCCGGAGCGCTGTGAACATCCCGCGATCGAGACGACTACCGGCCCGTTGGGTCAGGGTCTGGCGAATGCGGTCGGTATGGCGCTGGCCGAAAAAGTGCTGGCGAACCGCTTCAACAAGGAGGGGTTCCCGGTCGTCGATCACATGACCTATGTGTTCCTCGGTGACGGCTGTCTGATGGAAGGCATTTCGCACGAAGTCTGCTCGCTGGCCGGCACGTTCAAGCTCGGCAAGCTGGTGGCGCTGTACGACGACAACAATATTTCGATCGACGGTCAGGTCGGTGGCTGGTTCGGCGACGATACCCGCAAGCGCTTCGAGGCTTACGGCTGGGAAGTGATCAGTGATGTCGACGGCCACAATGCCGAGGCGGTCAAGGCGGCTCTGGTGTCGGCGGCGATCGATCCGGAGAAGCCCACGCTGATCTGCTGCAAAACGACGATCGGTTTCGGTGCACCGACAAAAGCTGGCAAGGAATCTGCGCATGGTGCACCGCTCGGCAAGGACGAGATTGCCGGTGCCCGCGCTGCGCTGAACTGGCCGCATGCGCCATTTGAAGTGCCGGATGACCACTACGCGGCGTGGAATGCCCGTGAGAAGGGCGCCCGTTTTGAAACCGAGTGGCGCGATTTGTTCGCGCGTTACCAGTCGGCGTTTCCGGAATTGGCTGCCGAGTTCGATCGTCGTATGTCCGGCGCCTTGCCGGCCGACTTCAGCGAACAGGCCATGGCGTATGTGCGCAAGCTGCAGGCGGAAGGCCCGGTTGTTGCGTCCCGCAAGGCCTCGCAGATGGCGCTGGAAGCCTTCGGCCCACTGCTTCCGGAGTTGATTGGCGGCAGTGCCGATCTGGCCCATTCCAATCTCACTTTGTGGAAGGGCTCGAAGGACGTCAACAAGGCCGGCGCCGACGGCAACTACATCTATTTCGGCGTTCGCGAGTTCGGCATGAGCGCCATCTGCAACGGTATCGTGCTGCATGGTGGCTTTGTGCCTTACGACGCCACGTTCCTGGTGTTCAGCGACTATGCCCGCAACGCCGTGCGCATGGGCGCATTGATCCCGGCTGCGGTCATTCATGTCTATACACACGATTCGATCGGCTTGGGTGAAGACGGCCCGACGCATCAGCCGATCGAACATTTGGCCAGTTTGCGCTACATCCCGAACAACCCGGTCTGGCGCCCGGCCGATGCAGTCGAATCGGCAATGGCATGGAAATGTGCGATCGAACGCCGCAACGGACCAAGCTGCCTGATTTTTTCGCGCCAGAACCTGGCCCATCAGGCACGCAGCGAGCAGCAGGTTCAGGACATCGCGCGCGGCGGTTATGTTGTGCTGGATGCCCCCGGCGGCAAGCCGGACGTGATTCTGCTGGCGACCGGTTCGGAGCTTGGCATCACGATGGATGCGGCCCGCAAGCTCGCCGCAGACGGAATCGCGGTGCGTGTTGTCTCGATGCCGTGCACGCAGATCTTCGACCAGCAGCCGCTGGAATGGCGCGAAGGTGTGTTGCCGGGCTGGTGCCGCAAGCGTGTCGCGGTCGAGGCCGGTGTCAGTGACTTCTGGCGCAAATATGTCGGTCTGGATGGTGACGTGATCGGTATCGACCGCTTTGGCGCTTCGGCGCCAGCTGAGCGACTGTACAAGGAATTCGGCTTCACGGTCGAGGCGATCGAGGCGGCGGCGCGGCGTCAGTTGGCCTGAACCGCCTTGGTTTGTTCACATCCATCTTAAGGCGCGATTCAATCAGTAGCCTGCATGCTGCGGGCTACTGTCCCAACCCGGGGCCACGTTAGACTCGGACCATGCGATTCCTTTTTCCGCTCCTGCTGCTTGCCTTGCTGCCGACTTCGGTGGTCAGGGCACAGGCTGAGCCGGAATCGTCCGAGCCCGGGATGGGCGCGCCGATGTCGTCGCCCCGAATGCAGCGAAACGACTTGCCGCGGCTGCCGAGTGAACGCAACGAGCGCTTCTCGCCACGCCTCCGTCCGGGCCAGACCGAATCGACCCAGTCACCCAGGGCGCCGGTATTCGAACGCCGTGATCCGCGGGCAGTCCGTTATGGTGAGGTGGATTCGCGTCGTTCCGGAATCGAACGTCAGTCCGAAGGCCCGGATCGCGTCGACTCCGATTTGAATCGTGCCGTGGAACAAGTCCAGGCGCAGCATGGCGGCAAGATCCTGTCTGCCGACCGCATGCGCCATCGTGGTCAGGATGTATACCGGGTCAAGGTATTGACGCCGGACGGTCGGGTGAAGACTGTGCAGCTTGAACAGCCCGAAACCCCCAATAATTCCGAGGAGCAACATTGATGCGCGTACTGCTGGTTGAAGATGAAGCCCCCCTTCGCGAAACCCTGGCAGCGCGGCTGAAACGGGAAGGTTATGCGGTCGATACTGCGGGCGACGGCGAAGAAGGCCTGTATCTGGGTCGTGAGATGCCATTCGACGTGGCGGTCATCGATCTCGGCCTGCCCAAACTCACCGGCATGGAACTGATCAAGAAGCTGCGTGCCGCCGACCGCAAGTACCCGATCCTGATCCTCACGGCCCGTGGCAGTTGGCAGGACAAGGTCGAAGGTCTGAAAACCGGGGCCGACGACTATCTCGTCAAGCCCTTCCATGTCGAAGAATTGATGGCGCGGCTGAATGCGCTGATGCGCCGGTCGATGGGCTGGAGCAAGCCGCAGCTGGAATGTGGCCCGATCGTGCTTGACACCACCGCACAAACGGTCGTGGTGGCGGGGACCTCGGTCGAGCTGACCACCTACGAATACAAGGTGCTCGAGTATTTGATGCTGCACGCAGGCGAGTTGGTTTCGAAGGCCGACCTGACGGAGCACATCTATCAGCAGGATTTCGACCGCGATTCGAACGTGCTGGAAGTGTTCGTCGGACGCCTGCGCCGCAAGCTCGATCCCGACAATTCGCTGAAGCCGATCGAGACCGTTCGCGGTCGAGGTTATCGCTTCGCCATTCCGCGCAATCTCTGAGCGGAATCCGGCGCGCCTCGTGGCGGCACGGCGATCTCTCTCCCTGCAGACCCGTTTGCTGTGGACGGCCAGCATCGCGCTGGCCACATTCCTCGGCGCCACCGGTTATGCCCTCGATCAGGCCTATCGGAAAAGCCTGACGCAAGCCATGCGTGATCGGCTCCAGGGGTATGTCTGGAGTTATCTCTCCGGGTCCGACCTGACCATCAAGGGTGAGCTGATCCTGCCCGAAGTGGCGCCGGAGCCGCGTTTCGAACGACCCCAGTCCGGGCTCTATGCCGGTGTCAGTGGTGAGCAGGTCGATTGGCGTTCGCCGTCGGCATTGGGCCGGGACCTGCCATTCGACCGTGAACTCGGACCCGGACGAACCAATTTCGAAGGGCCGGTGGCGAGCAACGTGGGCGGTGTCTACGTATTCTCGCAGGGCGTGGCGTGGGAGCAGCCGGACGGCAAGGCGGTCCACCTGACTTTCCACGTGGCCGAACACGAGTCGGCGTTGCGCCGGCAGATCAACGTCTATCGCAATACGCTGATGGCCTATCTCGGTACCGCGGCGCTGGTGCTGTTCCTTGTGCAGTTGTTGATGCTGCGCTGGAGCCTGCGTCCGCTCAGGCAGGTTTCGAACGACCTGGCACGCGTCGAGCGGGGCGAACAGGAGGCTTTGCCGGATCGTTATCCGCGCGAGCTGAAGCCGCTTACCCGGTCAATCAACGACGTGATCGGCAACGAACGCGAGCAACGCACGCGCTATCGCAACACGCTCGGTGATCTCGCGCACTCGCTGAAAACGCCCCTGGCCGTGATCCGGTCCACGTTGGACGAACCCGGCGAACTCGAAGTCGCACAACGTGATGTGCTCGCCGACCAAGTGCGGCGCATGGACGAAATCGTGGCCTACCAACTGGCACGAGCCGCCGCGTCCGGACACAGCACCTATTCGGCACCGGTGCCGATCGAAGCGCATGCCGAGTCGATCGTCAGCAGTCTGGAAAAAGTCTATGCGGCACAAGGGGTCTTGTGCGAGTTCGAGATCGAGCCCGATGTCCGTTTCTACGGCGAACAGGGCGATTTGCTCGAACTCCTCGGCAATCTGCTCGAAAATGCGTTCAAGTGGGCCAAGGGCCGGGTGCTGCTGACCATCAGCCAGCAACGTCCACCGGGCGCGCGCAGGCCGGGTTTGACCGTGCTGGTTGAAGACAACGGCCCGGGTATCCCGGACGAGAAACGCGACCTGCTGCTGAAACGTGGTGTGCGCGGCGATGAGCGTGTGCAGGGACATGGCATTGGCCTGTCGATCGTTACCGACATCGTGCGCAGTTATCGCGGCGAGCTGACGATTGATCAGTCGGAAGAATTGGGCGGAGCACGCTTTACCGTCCGGTTCCCGCCGGTGGTTTGACCCCGGCGAGCGTGTCCTTGGGATAGCTTTCGAGGCAAGTACGGGATTGCCGCGTCACTCCTCTCCATGACGACATAGGGTAAGTCATTGATCAAAATGACATCTTAGGTGTTTGCAGCCACCGCGATTCGGGCAACCAATACGCGCGTGACAGCTCTGACTTTGCCGGCTAGTCGCGAACTCAATGCCAAATGGCAAGAACTGTGGGCGCGGCTTCAGCCGCGATGCCTCGAACCCGGTCGCGTCGCGGCGGAAGCCGCTCCCACAGTTCTTGCCATTTGGCCTTGCGTTCGCGACTAGCCGGCAAAGTCAGAGCTGTCACGCGCGGATTGGTTGCCCGAATCGCGGTGGCGGCAAACACCA
>JBEIPT010000200.1:0-7006 GCA_040376895.1 Lysobacteraceae bacterium
GCAATACCGGCAGTGGATGGCGCAACTGCCGGTGGTGATCAGCAAGGCGCGTCCGGCGTACTTGTGCAGCACTCCGGCGCCGGTGCCGGCAGCCAGATCACCTACGGCGTCGAGGCTGAATCCGGGCATTGGCCGGTCTTCGTCGTCCAGCGGCAAGACTTGCCGCAACAGCGGATCGGTGGGGTCGCCCCGGCGCATGCGGGCGACATAACCCCTTGGTACGCGCAGCCCGAAGGCAGCCAGACCATCGTCGGCCAGGCGGTTTTTGAGCCCTGGCAGGTCGAGGAGATCCAGCAATTCTGCGGGGTCGGTGATGGCGTCGCGCCAAAGCTGGCGCCAGTCGGCGGGCTCGGGCTTCTTCGGATTGGCAGTTGCCGGTATCATTAAAAAGTCTCGCCGGGCTTCCGGCTCGGCATCAAGAGTGTCTATTTTAGCCGCGCTTTCTGCGGCCTTTTCGATTTGGAGCAAACACATGGCCAGTTATGGCATGAATGACGTGAAGAACGGCCAGAAGATCATCGTCGAGAACCAACCCTGCGTGATCATCGATACCGCTTACGTCAAGCCCGGCAAGGGCCAGGCGTTCACGCGCGTCAAATACCGCAACATCAAGACTGGCCGTGTGGTCGAATTGACCATGAAGTCCACCGACAGCCTCGAAGCGGCCGACGTGATCGACACCGACATGGAATATCTCTATGCCGATGGCGAGTTCTGGCACTTCATGGATCCGACCTCGCATGAGCAGTTCACTGCCGACGAAGGCGCCATGGCCGATGCCTCGAAGTGGCTCAAGGGCAACGAGACCTGCATCATGACGCTGTGGAACAACGCACCGTTGACGGTCACGCCGCCGACGTTCGTTGAACTCCAGATCGTCGAAACCGATCCGGGCATGCGCGGTGACACGTCGGGTGGCGGTGGCAAACCGGCCAAGCTCGAAACCGGCGCAACCGTTCGCGTTCCGTTGTTCGTTCAGAACGGCGAAGTCATCAAGTGCGATACCCGCACCGGTGAGTACGTCGGTCGCGTCAAGTAAGCGTTCATGCAACAAGCCTGCGACCTGCTGATCGAGGCTGGCCATGTGGTTCCGGTGGAGCCACATGGTGTCGTGCTGGAACAGCATGCCGTGGTGGTCGACGCCGGCAGGATCATCGCGATCCTGCCGATCGCCGAAGCCTTGCGAATGTATGCGCCGCTTGAGCATGTGCGGCGCCCCCGGCACGTCTTGCTGCCGGGCCTGGTGAACGCGCACTGCCATGCCGCCATGACCGTCATGCGCGGACTGGCTGACGACTTGCCGTTGATGCGCTGGCTGCAGGAACACATCTGGCCGACCGAAGCAAAATTCGTCGGGCCGGAACTCGTTCGCGACGGCATCCAGCTGGCTGCGGCGGAAATGCTGCTCGGCGGGGTCACCTGCGTCAACGACATGTACTTCTTTCCGGATGTGGCGGCGCAGGCCTACCGTCAGGCCGGCATGCGTGCAGCGATCGGCCTGATCGTCATCGAGTTTCCTTCGGCGTGGGCGCAATCACCCGATGAATATTTCGACAAGGCGTTGGCGGTCCACGACGAATACCGGAACGAGCCGGGGATCCGGTTCTGTTTTGCCCCTCACGCGCCCTACACGGTGTCGGACGCCAGTTTCGAGCGGATCCGCATGCTCAGCGATCAGCTTGACCTGCCGGTTCACGTGCACGTGCACGAAACCGCTTTTGAGGTCGAAGATGCAGTCGCGCGAAACAACGAGCGACCGTTGGCTCGCTTGAAGCGGCTCGGACTCGTCAATCGCAATCTGATTGCCGTGCACATGACTCAACTGACCGACGCGGAAATCCAGCTGGTCGGCGAACAGGGCGTGAGCATTGCGCATTGCCCTGAATCGAATCTCAAACTGGCGAGCGGCTTTGCGCCGATCGAAAAACTGCGCCAGGCCGGTGCGAACATCGCGATTGGAACCGACGGCTGCGCCTCCAACAACGATCTCGATCTGCTCGGCGAAACGCGCACTGCTGCGTTGCTGGGCAAAGCGGTCGCCCAGGATGCGGCAGCCGTGGATGCCGCGTTCGCACTGCGGATGGCCACATTGAACGGCGCCCGTGCGGTCGGCCTCGATGACCAGATCGGCTCGCTGGAAGTGGGCAAATTGGCCGACCTCACCTGCATCGATCTCGGCCGCTTCGACGTGCTGCCGGTCTACAACGCCATCTCGCAACTGATCTACGCGAGCAATCGGCGTGATGTGACGGATGTCTGGGTGGGCGGCGAAGCACGCGTGCAGGAAGGTGCGTTGTGCGGATTCAACGCCGATGCGCTGGCTGACCTGGCGGAGCGCTGGGGTCGACGGATTGCCGCACGATGAGCGTCGACGCCGCCGAGATCGCCAAATTCGACGAACAAGCCGCACGCTGGTGGGACCTCCTGGGTCCATCGCGGGCGCTGCACGACCTGAACCCGGAGCGACTGGCCTTTGTGAGCGAACGTGTGTCGCTGGCCGGCAAACGCGTGCTCGATCTAGGCTGTGGCGGCGGCATTCTCAGCGAAGCGCTGGCCCGGGCCGGTGCCACAGTGCTGGGGATCGACCTGTCGTCCGAGCAGGTTTCAGTGGCGCGATTGCATGCGCTCGAATCCGGCCTCGACATCACCTATCGGCAAGTGGACAGCGCCACACTGGCAGCCGAACAAGCGGAATCTTTCGACCTGATCGTCTGCATGGAAATGCTCGAACATGTTCCTGATCCGGCGGCGATCCTCAAGGATTGCGCACGGTTGCTGAAGCCGGAAGGGGATCTGTTCCTGTCGACGATCAATCGTGGTCTCAGGAGTTTTGCGTTCGCCATTGTCGGTGCCGAGGAAGTGTTGCGCCTGCTGCCGCGCGGCACCCACCGGTATGCTCAATTCATCAAGCCGCACGAACTCGCGCGCGGACTGCGCGCCGCGGGTTTTAATGTGCAGGCTCTGGCCGGTCTGCATTACGACCCGATCCGCCGACGCGCCTGGCGCAATGCCGATGTGGCCGTGAACTATCTGATGCACGGGAAATTGAGCACATGAGTGCATCGGCGTTCAAAGCCGTTCTGTTCGATCTTGATGGCACCTTGCTCGATACCGCACCGGACTTCCTGTTGGCCGCGCATGCGATCCGGCGCGACTACGGGCTTGGCGACATGGATTTTGAGGTGCTGCGCCCGGTGGTGTCCCGCGGAGGGCGTTACATGGTCGCGGCGGCTTTTCCGGGAATCAGCGAGGCCGACCTCGATATCCGGTTGCCGCAATATCTGGCCCACTACCGGGCACGGATCGCCGAAGGAACCCGTTACTTCGACGGTATGGCCGAAGTGGTCGCAAACTTGGCGGCGCGCGGCTTCAAGCTTGGCATTGTCACGAACAAACCAACCTGGCTGGCCGAACCGCTGCTGGCCGAAATGGGCATAGACCGTGACTACGGGGTGCTTGTCTGTGGTGACACGCTGCCCGTGCGCAAACCCGATCCGGCGCCGTTCCTGCTGGCTGCCGAGCGCCTGGGCGTAGCGCCCGAAGCCTGTCTGGTGGTCGGTGATGACTTGCGCGACATCGAAGGCGGCCGGAGAGCGGGCATGCGCACGGTTGCCGCGGCGTTCGGCTACATCCAGGCCAATGATCCGGTTCAGGCCTGGGCCGCGGACTGGATCATCGACCGACCTCTGGACCTGCTGCCATTACTGACATGAACCCAGCCGTCGGCGAAATCGTCGAGGCCTGGCAGCAACGCTGGCCGGCGCTGCGATTGGCCCATCTGTATGCATCGAACGGCGAACGCGAAGCAGGTTTGTTGGCGGTGGTTCTGGCTCTGGAGTTGGGTGCTGCCCGATTTGCATTGAGTGACGCACAACTGGCCACGCGCAAACTCGGCTTCTGGGCCGAAGAGTTCGACGCCGGAGCTGAGAGCCGGCATCCCCTGTCCAATGCGATCGGGTTGAGGCGCTGTGCCGCAAATCCGGCGGCACTGTTTCTGGCCGACCTCGAAGACGCACTGCCCGAAGACGTCGATGCGCAATTGCGCCGATGGAAAAAAATCGGTGCGGCGTTGGCAGCTGCCACCGGCGGTGGCTCGCAGGAAGCCGCCGTGTACCCGCTGTTGTGGGCGGCCTACGGCTGTCTAGCGGTCGCCGAAGGCCTGCCGCTGGCACAAATGCCCTTGTCGGTACTGGCGCGGGGCCGACCCGGACCCGAAGTGGCCTTGCCCTTGTCGCGGGAGTATGCACGTGCCCTTCACGAGCCATGGGCACTCTTGCCGGAGAATGAGTTTTCCGGCCGGCGCGGACAGCGCGTCCTGGCATTGGAAACCTTGCATGGCCTTGGTCATGCCCAACCCGGCCAGATGGCCGACAGTCTGATCGCGCGCCTGGCGCGTGGCTTGCGATGCTGGCGTGCTGCCAGCCGATTGACCTGAGGAACCCGAACATGGATCACGCCAGCGCGACCAACCCGGCCGCGATGACTCCGCCCGACGGACCGGACTCGAAGGTGACGTCGGGTCCGCGCACCGTCCGCGTCCTGCCCGATGTTGCCGTCGCTCAAGCGGCGACGCGCGGGCGTTTGTATCGCGTCGGCATGCGCGGCATCAGTGCACCGATCCTTCTCGATTTGCCCGGCGGCACACAACGCTGCGCCGCCAGCATCGACGTGCTGGTCAGCCTGGATGATGCAGGTGCCCGCGGGATCCATATGTCCCGCCTGTATCTGCTGCTCGAGCGCCTGGGTACTGAACCCGTCTCGCCGCAGGTGCTCGGCACATTGCTGGGCGAATTGATCGAGTCGCAACAGGGTTTGTCGAGTGCAGCCTCGGTGACCTTGCGATTCGACCTGCTGCTGCGCCGGCAGGCTCTGGTGAGTGATCTCTCCGGTTGGAAGGCTTATCCGTGCCGGATCGAAGCGACCCGTCAGAACGGCGTCACGCGCTTGGTCCAGCATCTGGAACTGGCCTATTCGAGCACCTGCCCCATGTCGGCTGCGTTGGCAAGGCAAGCCAACCGCGAAGCGTTCGAGCACCAGTTTGGCAGCCAGGGCACGGTTTCTGCCGGAGCCGTGGCGGAGTGGTTGGAGCAGGAACGGGGTTTGGCCGCCACGCCCCACGCCCAACGCAGCCGGGCTGAGCTGGAATTGGTCTGGCAAGAAGGTTTGGTTTCGCTCCCGTTCACGGCGATGGTCGACCGCGTCGAGGCGGCATTGGCCACGCCCGTGCAGACAGCCGTCAAACGGGTCGACGAGCAGGCCTTTGCCCGCCTGAATGCCGCCAACCTGATGTTCTGCGAAGACGCGGCACGGCGTATTGCGTTCATATTGGCGGACTGGCCGGAACTCGCGGATTTTGAGGTCCGGGTGGCGCATCTCGAAAGTTTGCATGCCCACGACGCCGTGGCCATGGCGCGGCGATCGGATACAGAGAGACTCTGAACAAGTCCATCCTGGGCTTGTTCAGGGGTTCCCTGGGTCAATCCTGACCGGGTGGTCTGGGTGCTTCGGCGGGGTCGACCGCTGTCGCGTTCGGATTGTGGCCCCCCCAGAAGCACGCGCTAAGTCGATCGGGCAGGGGATCCAGCCCACCCTCACACAGAGGCTGGCAGCGGCAAATCCGGGCGCCGGCGGCCACACAGCCCCGAATCGGGCCAAACTGTTCGATCGCAGCCATCGCGTAGCTCGAACAACTGGGGTAAAAACGGCACCGCTGGCCGAGCAAAGGGCTCACGAATCGCTTGTAGGCACGCAGCAAGGAAAGCAGCAAACCACGGAGCATAAGCAGCCAAAACCATCGACAAAGGTAAGCGATTGTTGCCGAGATCGCGACCATGCGATATAAAGCCCGGCCTTTTTCGGGCCGGCACGTGTCACGATTGGCCGGTATTGTTGCGTTGACGCCTGTTATTTCGGGCACTGAGGAAACTGCAATGGCGAAGTCCGCTGCCAAGTCCAAACCCGCCAAGAAGCCTGCACCGAAGGCCGCCTCCAAAGCGACCGGCAAGCCCAAAAGCATGATGTCCAAAATCGTCGAAGTGCTGAAGGGCAAGGCCAAACCTCCGGTCAAGGGCAAGGGCACGGCCAAACCCGCGGCCAAGCCGGCCAAGGCATCAAAACCTGCGCCGAAGCCGGCCAAGGCGACCAAACCCGTCAAACCGGCGGCCAAGCCAGTGAAGGTGGCGGCCAAGCCCGCGCCGAAAGTGACCAAGCCTGCCAAACCCGCGCCGAAGTCCGTCAAGCCAGCCGCGAAGCCGGCCAAACCGGCGCCGAAACCCGTCGCCAAACCTGTCGCGGCCAAGCCTGTGGCGGCCAAACCGGTCGCAGCACCGGTGAAGCCGGTCGCCAAGGTCGCGACGCCAACGCCGCAACCCGCAAAGGTCGTACCTCTGAAACCGGAACCCAAACCCACCAAACAGCCGGAAGCGAAAGCGAAGCCGGTTGCCACGCCTGTGCCTGCCAGCAAGTCCGAAGGCAAAGCCAAGGTCATCGCCCCGAGTCAGTTCGCGCCGGTGCAAACCCGGTCGACCGAGCTGGTGATCAAGGCTGTCGCCGTGCCCAAAGACGCCCTGGCGGCAAGCAAAGGCAAAAAGGCCGCGCCTACGCCCCAAGCCATGAGAAAAATCGAACAGCTTCCCCCCGTCGTCAATCTGCCCGCGAATTACAAGCCAACGGGCAAAGAGCCGTACATGAACGTCAACCAGCTCGAATACTTCCGCCGCAAACTGCTGGCGTGGCGCTCGGATCTGGTTGAAGAATCGAAGCAGACCATCGACAACCTGCGCGACGAAGTGCGGGACATCGGCGATGAAGCCGAGCGTGCCACGCGCGAAACCGAAAACTCGCTCGAACTGCGCACGCGCGACCGTTACCGCAAGCTGATCTCGAAGATTGACGACAGTCTGCAGCGGATCGAGCAGGGTGAATACGGTTACTGCGTCGATACCGGTGACGAAATCGGTCTGGAGCGCCTCGAAGCGCGTGCCACGGCCGAGCGCACGCTGGACGC
>JBEIPT010000123.1:0-9448 GCA_040376895.1 Lysobacteraceae bacterium
AGACACAGGTCGAGCAGTACATGCGGCGTCTGCCGGAAAAAACTTCGGCTGCTGTGATGGTGGTGCGTCATGCCGATCTGGACACCCTCGTTTATGTCGGCTCGGCACGTTATGGCGATCCCGATCGGCTCGGGCATGTCGACATGGTGCAGGCGCGACGCTCCCCCGGGTCCACGCTCAAACCGTTCCTGTATGGCCTGGCACTCGACCATGGATTGATTCATTCGGAGAGTTTGCTGCTTGATGTTCCGCAGGATTTCGACGGTTACCGTCCCGGCAATTTCGGCGACGACTTCAACGGCCCGGTGTCAGCCGCCGAAGCGCTGCGTCTGTCACTGAACGTGCCGGCTGTCGACCTGCTCGACCGGATCGGACCGGAACGCTTTACCGCTCGTCTGGCGCATGCGGGACTCGACCTCAACCTGCCGGTTGCCGCACAACCAAACCTTTCGATCATTCTTGGCGGCACGGCGACCGAACTGGAACAACTGGTCGGTGCCTATGCGGCACTGGCTCGGGCGGGACTTGCAGGTGAGCCACGTTTGCGTCCTGGTCAGCCAGCAACGGATCGACGTTTGCTGAGTCCCGGGGCGGCTTACATCGTCCGTCAGATGCTCGTGGATCATGGGCGACCGGGTGATCCGGGTGGATTGATCGACACCAGTCGGCGCAAACAGATCGCCTGGAAAACAGGCACGAGTTATGGCTTCCGCGATGCCTGGGCGATCGGTGTGACACCCGACCATGTCGTCGGCGTCTGGATCGGCCGTCCGGACGGCACACCGGTACCGGACCAGTACGGTGCCGCAACTGCCCTGCCCCTTTTGATCGATGTCAGCGAACGCCTGCCGGGCGCAAGCCGGTTCATTGACCCGCGACCGCCGAGTGTTGTCGTCGAAAAGATCTGTTGGCCATCCGGGAGCCGGGAACAGGATGAACTCCCCGACAACTGCCGCCGAAGACGCGAGGCGCTGCTGCTCGATGGCGTCGCGCCACCGACTTTTCTCGATCGTGCCAGCAAGGCTTCCGACAGCCTGCAGGTCAACCTGCAGTTGGATCCACAGACCGGCCTTCGCGTCGCTCCGCATTGTGCTCGGGGTGCTGTGTCGGAGCAGATTCTGGTCCGCTGGCCAGTCCTTGCCGAACCTTGGATCGGTAGCGTCGAGAGACGTCACAACCGGATCCCGGCGTGGGCGCCGTCTTGTGCCCCGACACAACCCGCGCCCAGCGCCGATCTGCGGATCGAAGGTCTAGTCGACGCATCGGTATTGCGCGCAGCGCCCGGCACGGATGAGCCAATCCGGGCCAGGCTGCGTGTCATCGGCGGCACCGGCAGCGTTGCCTGGCTGCTGAACGGCAAACTCGTCGGACGTGCCGCGGCAGAAGGTGGGCTCGAACTGCGGTTCGAAGAATCCGGCAAAAAAGTCATCACCGCACTCGATGACCTGGGGCACTACGGCCAGATCGAGATAACCGTTCTGTAGCGAAGTGCTTGGCTAAACACCCCTCCCAACCCTTCCCGAACATCGGGGAGGGCTATCCTCCGAAATGGCTTCGGGCTTCGCCCTTGAGATCCGCTCTCGCAGGCAAAAACAAAACGGCCCCGCAAGCGGGGCCGTTCATCTCGCAACTTGCCGCAGAGAGTTACTTCAGCAGTGCGTTCACAGCCTGGATATCACTGACATCAATCGTTCCGGCCGACTGCTTGAGACGCAGCTGGCTCAGAATGAAATCGTGGCGGGCGCGGGCGTACTCACGCTCCTGATTGAACAACTGCTGTTGCGAGAGCAACACGTCGACAATCGTGCGCGTACCCACTTCAAAGCCGGCCTGCGTGGCTTCAAGAGCACTGCGCGCCGAAACGAGCGCCTGCTTGCGCGCTTCGACGGAGCTGATGCCGGCGACAACCGATCGGTATGCGTTGCGGGTCTGGCGCGTGACGGCGCGCTTGGTCTGCTCGAGTGCTTCGGATGCAGCATCACGACTGGCCACCGCTTGTTTGTAGCCGGCCTGAGTCGCGCCACCGGCAAAAATCGGCACCGACAACGTGAGATTCAGCGACTTGCTCAGCGGATCGACACGATCGAACGGCGAGAGTTCGCCTTCCGTTGCCGTATCGGAGTAACGGCCACTCAAACCCAAGGTCGGCAGATGCCCCGACCAAGCGGCCTTGGCGTTGAAGCTCGCAGATTCCAGCGCCTGTTGCTGAGCCCGAATGGATGGACTCATTTCCATTGCACTCTGCACCCAATCTTCAAGTTCACCATCGGTCGGCTTCTGCAGCGGAATTTCATCCTGCAGCGGATCAACCGCATCGATCGGCGAACCGGTCAACTCGGTCAATGCCTCGTAGGTGTCGTCGAGGCCATTCTGAGCCTGGATGACCGCAGCGCGGGCGCTGTCGAACTGCGCGCGTGCTTCATGGACTTCGGTGATGGCGCTCAAGCCCACTTCGAATCGCTGCTCGGCCTGTTCGAGCTGACGACCCACGGCCTTTTCCTGAGCTTCGGCGGATGCGAGGTTCGTCTGCGCCGTCAGCACGTTGAAATAGGCTTCCGAAACACGAACGAACAGTTGATCGAGCGCCGCATCACGATCGAGCTCACCTCTGCTGCGCGACGCTTTTGCCGCTCGCAGGCGCATGTAATCGGCGTGATCGTAGATCGACTGCGACAGACTCGCGGAGAACGTGGAACTGCGGCCGGAGCTCTCGGTCGACGACAGCGGCGGACCTGAAGGATCCGGTCCAAGCTGCGCAAATTCCTGCCAGTTTCGATCCTTGCCGTAGCTCGCGTTGATTTGCGGCAACAGCGCTGCACGCGCCACGCCGACACCGGCGGCGCTGCCGCGCGCGTTCGCTTCGGCGATCGCCAGTTGCGGATCGGAGGCACGCGCCGCTTCGTACACTTCCATGAGATCGGCGGCGGTGGCACTGACGGACAACACCATCAGGGCGCTGGCCAGGGGCAGTTTTTTCAACATGTCATTCCTCGACTGTGTTGTTGTTGGCAGCATCGAACCGTTCGAGGCTGCGGTAATCCTTCAAAAGGGCTTACAGCACGAACCGCTTTTTCGGCTCGGCTCCGTGCAGATAGGGCAATTCGGTTTCGAACAGACTCTGTTCCACATATTCCGAGGCGCCTGTCCGGGTGACCAGGACGGCATCCATCGCCGGACCGGCACCCCGAACCACGAACATTCGGCCGCCCGGCTTCAACATGCGCCTGAACATCGGCGATTCAACCGCCATAGCGCCACCGATGACGATGACATCAAATTCCCGGTCGACCCGAAAACCTTCAGCAAGGGCATCCGCCTGACGAACGTGAACATTCGCCACGGTGGCGTCCAGCAGCAGCCGTCGCGCTTCCGCAGCCAGTTCGGCGTGCAACTCGACAGTTTCAACCTCTCGCCCCAGATGAGCCAGGCAAGCGGTCAGGAAGCCACTGCCCGTGCCGATTTCGAGCACGACGTCGGTGTGTTGCACGTCTACTGCCTGCAGGATCCGGCCATCCATCACCGGCTTCATCATCGATTCGCCGTGCGCCAGAGGAAGAGCCACATCGGCGAATGCCAGCGCGCGCTGCGCGGCCGGCACGTAGTGTTCACGGGGCACCCGCGTCAACGCATCCAGAACCCGCGGATTACCCACATCCCAGGGACGGACCTGTTGCTCGACCATGTTGAAGCGGGTTTGTTCGACGTCCATGCTCATCATTCAGATTCCGAAAAGGAGACCGGCCGGATTATCCCACGAGGGCGCCCGGCTGTCCGAATTCCGGACATCCGGTCCGGAAGTTGGCATCCTGCCAAGACCCCGGCAGCCCTCGAAGTGCCGGAAGTCAGGCGATCGAGCGGCTCTCGGGGTCATTCCATGGCCTCGATATCGTCTCCTGGCCAGGGATCACCACCCAGTTCCGCCGGGTCGGACGCTGGCCGCTCGACACCGAACCACCAGGCGTAAAGCGCTGGCAGGAACAACAGGGTCAGTGCCGTCGCCACGATCAGCCCCCCCATGATCGCCACAGCCATGGGCCCGAAAAACGCTGAACGGGCCAGCGGGATCATCGCAAGGATGGCCGCCAGGGCAGTCAGGACGATCGGCCGGAAGCGCCGGATGGTGGCGCCGATGACCGCATTCCATGGATGCTCGCCTTCCGCAATGTCATGGTCTATCTGGTCCACCAGAATCACGGAGTTGCGCATGATCATGCCGGCCAGTGCAATCGTGCCGAGCATGGCGACAAATCCGAACGGCACGTTGAAGACCAGCAGGAACAGCACCACGCCGATGATGCCGAGCGGCGCAGTCGCGAACACCAGTGCCGTACGCGCAAAACTCTTCATCTGCACCATCAGCAGCGTGAGCACGACAACCAGGAACAGCGGGACACCGGCGTTCACCGACTTCTGACCCTTGCTGCTGTCCTCGACCGTACCACCCACTTCGATCAGGTATCCGGGCGGCAACTCGGCTCGAATGCCGGCGATCTTTTCATTGATCTGGGCAGTCACGGTCGGGGGTTGCAACGCGCCATAGATGTCACCGCGCACCGTGATGGTCGGCAGACGATTCCGCCGCCACAGCACACCCTCTTCCATCACGTACTGGATCTTCGCAACCTGGGCGAGTGAGACACTCTTGCCCGATGCGGTCGGAATCGACAGCGAATCCAGCATGCTCAATTGCGCACGCTCGTCGTTCGGTCCACGCAACACCACATCGATCAGCTCATTCCCTTCCCGATATTGCGTGATGCGCGAACCCGACACCGAACTGCGCAGGAAATCGGCCAGGTCCTCGGAACTGATGCCCATGACCCGAGCACGATCCTGATCGATCTGCAGGCGGATCACCTTGCTCGGCTCTTCCCAGTCCAGATGTGCATTCGCGACCTGATCGTTCGCCAGCATCACTTCACGGATTTCACGAGCGATCCGGCGAACGGTCGGCACGTGTTCACCCGACACCCGGAACTGCACCGGAAACCCGACCGGCGGACCATTCTCCAGACGCGTGACGCGACCGCGCAGTTCCGTGAAGTCATCTTCGAACAGTTTGATCAGTGATCCACGCAGGATCTCGCGCGCTTCGATCGACTCGGTGAGCACGACGAACTGCGCAAAACTCGCGGCCGGCAACTGCTGATCAAGCGGCAGGTAGAACCGCGGTGAGCCGGTACCGACATAGGCGACATAGTTCTGCACTCCTTTCTGTTTCGACAGGAAGGTTTCCATGCGCGCTACGGCTCGCTCGGTCGCATGAATCGACGATCCTTCAGGCAATTTCAGATCAACCATCAACTCAAGGCGTGTCGAGGCCGGGAAAAACTGCTGCTGAACAAAACGGAATCCGAGGCCGGCCAACAGGAACAACGCGATGGTCGCGACGATCACCGTGCGTCGATTCTCCAGACACCACTCCAGCCACTGGCGGAAGCGGGCGTAAAAACGCCCCTGGTACAGATCATGCGCCTTGCCGTGGGCACCGGCTGGTGCGGGCGCGTGCTCGGGCAGAAGCTTGTAGCCCAGCCACGGAATGAACACCACGGCGACGATCCAGCTCAACACCAAGGCGATCGTCACGACCTGGAAGATCGAACGTGTGTATTCGCCGGTACCCGATTGTGCGGTGGCGATCGGCAGGAATCCGGCAGCCGTGACAAGCGTACCGGTCAGCATCGGAAACGCCGTACTGGTGTACGCAAACGCCGCGGCACGAATACGGTCAAAACCTTGCTCCAGCTTCACCGACATCATTTCCACGGCGATGATCGCGTCATCCACGAGCAGGCCGAGTGCCAGCACGAGTGCACCGAGTGAAATCTTGTGCAGGCCGATTCCGAAATAATTCATCGCTGCAAACGTCATTGCCAGCACCAGCGGAATCGACAAAGCAACGACGAGGCCCGTTCGGAACCCGAGCGAGAAGAAGCTCACTGCCAGCACGATGATCACGGCTTCGGCAAGCGTTCGAATGAACTCGGCGATCGAGGAACGCACGGCCGTTGGCTGGTCAGCGACCCGCGACAGCTCCAACCCGACCGGCAAAGTGTTGGCGATCTCCGCCGACGCCTCATCAAGATGCTCACCGAGGCGCACGATGTCGCCGCCCTTCTTCATCGCTACGGCAATACCGATGGCTTCCTGGCCAAGGAAGCGCATGCGCGGACTGGGTGGATCGACGAAGTCGCGACGCACTTCCGCGACATCCCCGAGCCGGAACACGCGCTGCCCGGCGCGGATGCTGATATTGCGAATGGCATCGACGCTGTCGAATGCACCGGACGTGCGGACATAGACACGATCGGTGCTGGTTTCGAAACTGGCAGCCGGCACGACGGCATTCTGTGCTTCGAGTTGCTGCACGGCGTCGGCAAAGGAGATGCCGAACGTCGCCAACTTGGAATTCGAAATTTCAACGTAGATCCGTTCTTCCTGAAGCCCGATCAGTTCGACCTTCGCGACGTCGGGCACACGCAACAGTTGCAATTGGACCCGTTCGGCATAGGACTTCAGAAGTGCATAGTCGAATCCGTCGCCGATCAATGCGTAGATGTTGCCGAAGGTATCGCCGAACTCGTCGTTGAAGAACGGTCCGACCGCGCCCTGAGGCAGTGTAAATCGGACATCACCGACTTTCTTGCGGACCTGGTAGAACAGGTCGGGCAGCTTGGCCGAATCGAGCGAGTCCTTCGCCATGATGAAGACCTGAGACTCGCCCGGACGCGAATAGCTGCGGATCCACTCGATCTCGGGCAACTCCTGCAACTTGGCCTCGACACGGTCGGTGACCTGCTGCGACACCTGCTCGGCGGTTGCGCCCGGCCACAGGGTTCGAACGACCATGACCTTGAACGTGAACGGCGGATCCTCGGATTGACCGAGTCGTTGATACGAAAACGTGCCGACGATGGCCAGCACGATGGCGAAATACATCACCAGGGTGCGATTGCGCAGCGCCCATTCGGAGAGATTGAATCCGAGCATGACCTACCTCGCCATCGCCAGATCGACCGGCTTGATCACCTGGCCCGGCCGCAATTTGTGGACACCGGCTGTGACTACACGATCTTCCGTTGTCAGACCCGCAATGATGGTGACGCCATCCTCGCGATACTGGCCCACCTGAACTTCACGCAACTGCACCGAGTTCTTGGCAGGATCCAGAACCCACACTGCCGGCTTGCGATCTTTTTCATGCAAGGCCGACAGGGGGATCAGCACCGCAGACGGCGCAGCGCTGTCGGTGAAGAACACACGCGTACTCATGCCGAGTTTGACGGCTTGATCCGGCTCATCGAACGCGACCCGAACGGAATAGGTTCGGGTGGCGGTGTCGGCAGACGGCGACACTTCGCGCACCTTGCCGGCATAACGGCTGCCACGCTCGGCCCAGAGTTGCACGATCACCGGGCGGCCTTTGCCGAATTCGCCAACCCGCGACTCCGGCACGTCGATCTGCGTTTCCAGCTCACCACTTCGGGCGAGGCCCACGATGGGCTGGCCCGCACCGACGACTTGCCCAATCTCTGCGAACCACTGCGTCACCACACCATCGGCGTCGGCGGAGAGTGTCGTGTAGCTGCTCTGGTTGCGCGCGACATCCAACTGCGCCTTGGCCTGTTCAAGTCGGGCGCTCGCGGCTTTCTGCTGGTTGGAACGCGCGTCGTACAGCGCCTGGCTGATGTAGTTCTTTTCAAGCAGTTGGCGATGGCGCTCCAACTCGGCACTGGCCAGTGCGAGATCGGCTTCCGCCGACGCCACGGCCGCTTCGGATGCCGTCCGCTGCAGGTTGATGTCCTCAGGCTCCAGTTCGGCGAGCACTTGCCCAGCCTTCACCAGCGCACCGTTGTCGACAAGCCGTTCGCGGATCTTTCCGGCGACACGGAAACCGAGCGAACTCTGGTACCGGGCGCGCACGTCACCCGAGTAACTTTCGATGGCCAATGCATCAAGCGCGATCGGATTGGCAACGATGGCGGGCCGAACCACTTCCGCCGGCTTGTCATTGCCGCCGCAGCCTGCCAGCAGACCGGTCGAAACAGAGAGCACCAGAAGTGCCAGAGGAGAACGCCGCCAAGTCATAGATCGCGCCTGCATGTTGAGCACTCCGGGGTTTGCTTTAATTGAACTGGGCGGTATAGTATTCATTACCAAACTGAACTGTCCAGTATTGTTTCGTGAAGACCTTGAGAATAAAACCGTCACCCCTACCCGCTGCCGCCACACGCGCAACGCCCGGTCGACCGAAGGACCTCGCGAAACGCGAAGCCATTCTCGACGCGGCGAAGTTGCTGTTTGCAAAAGACGGACTGGACGGAACCAGCATGGACGCCGTAGCCCGCGAAGCAGGTGTATCCAAACTCACGGTCTACAGCCACTTCGCCGACAAGGACGCCCTGTTCAAGGCTGCCGTCCAGTCAAAATGCGAAGAGCAGATGCCGGATGCGCTGTTCCATGTCGATCCGAAAGCCCCGATTGCCAAACAGCTCCTGGGCATTGCCCATGGGTTTTACGAATTGGTATTCAGCGCCGAATCGTTGAGCCTGCATCGGATGATGATCGCCAACGCCAATCACTCGCCCCACTTGGCTGCGCTGTTCTTCGAGGCCGGACCACAACGGGTCCTTACTGCATTCGAGCAGTTTCTTCGCGAAGCAGTGCGCGCAGGATCCCTGCAGGTACGCGACACGCGCCAGGCCGCCGGCCACTTTTTTGTGCTGATCAAAGGCATGGAACACATGCGTCACCTCGTCGGTGGCAGTTGTCACAACGACCAGTTCGATCGCGACAAACACCTGAAGAGTGTCGTCGATCTGTTCCTGCGGGCGTTCCGACCCGATTGACCCTACACTTCGCCCATGCTCGAACTGCTCACCATCCGCCATGCCCAGGCTTCATTCGACGCCGACGACTACGACCAATTGTCGAGTCGCGGCGACATTCAGGCCCAGCGACTGGGGGAGTTCCTGGCAGCCGATCACGGGCTCGGATTCGAAGTTGTGGTCGTCGGCGCGATGAACCGGCATCAGCAAACCTGGACGGCGATTGAACGCGCCTATGCTGCGCAGTCCCGGCCTTTGCCGGAAGCAATCATCGATCCCGCTTTCAACGAGTTCGATCACGGCGCCGTGTTGTCGGCATTCCTGAAAAAGTATCCCGAACACCCCGCTACCCATCGCGGCCGGATGCCCGACAAGACCGATCGAAGTGGCATTGCGCATTTCATCATGTCGGCGCTGCAAGCCTGGTCACAAGGTTTGCTCGAAGAAGAGCTCGACGAAGGTTGGTTCGCCTTCCAGCGTCGCGTGCGCCAAGGCCTGTCGGCACTATTTGCGGCACATGCCGGCCGGGAACGGGTTTTGCTGGTCAGCTCCGGCGGTGTCATCGCGCAAATTGCCGCCTATGCGCTGGCCGTTCCGGATGCCCGCCTGATCGACTTCAA
>JBEIPT010000222.1:0-6464 GCA_040376895.1 Lysobacteraceae bacterium
ACGGAGTGTCGTCAAGGCCCGAACGAAGTATGCCGTTTTTCGAGCATACAAAAAGCTCGCAATGACAACATCAAGAGAGCGCGGCCCGATCCATCGACGCTTCGCGGATGAAGCCGCGACGAAACGTCGTCACGGCCCGAACGAAGCCTGCCGTTTCAGGTGGATACAAGTAGCTCGCAATGACCACTGCAGGGCCGGTGTGACGACACGCAAATTGTCTTGTCATTGCGAGCCCGAAGGGCGCGGCAATCTCGTACTTGCGAAGTGGCCTACAGCTTCTGCAGGTTTTTCTGCACGCGCTCGCGTTCGGGGTGTGGGTCGGGGAACAAGCTGTTGATCAGGTCGACGGCTTGTTGCTGGACCACTTTCGCTTCGTCACGCCGGCCCATCCGTGCCAGCGCCAGCGCTTTGGATTCCAGACCCTGCGTGTACTCGGATTGTTTGATCGCGCCCCGCGTTTCGAGGTCGACGAGTGCGGCTTCGGCTTCATCCAATGCAGCTTGTCCTTCACCCATCGTCGCCATCACACCGGCACGATTGGCGCGAATGACGTCACATTGCAGATGCGTGATCGCACGCTCGCGGCAGATGGTCCACGCACGATCGAAGTACACACGCGCCGCGGCATCGCCCTCGCTACTTCGCGCAACGAGCGCGCGGAATCGCAAAGGGTGAAGGATTCTGGGGCTGTCGAGTTCCCCGTACATCGCGACCGCCTCATCGAGTTCGGCAATGCCTCGTTCGACTTCACCGATCTCGATGTGATTCCAGCCCACATCGGTCAATGCCGAAGCCGTCCATGGATGTGCCTCCGGAAAATTCCGGCGCGCGATAGCCAATTGCCGCGAATTGTTTGCGACCGCTTCGGCCAGATTTCCGTCCCTGTAATCGATCTCGGCCATCAGATCCAACATCAATACGAGATTCGGAGCTTCCTCACCCATTGCGTTTTGGGTGACTCGGATCGCCTCCTCGATCAGCGGCCGCGATTCCTTGATCCGGCCCGCGTTGAATACCGCCGTGGCATGGTTGAACAAGGCCAGACCAAGTGTCAGTTCGTCCAACGGTTCGATCTGTCGGGTCAATTTGACCACCCGCTCCATGATCGCCAGCACCTCGTCTCGTTTCCCCTGTGCTTCGCGGATACCGGCGAGTGCCTGCAGTGCCTGGTTCAGTTCTTTCGTCCGCGTCGTGCCGGGCTGGTCAAGAATCTTGATGGCTCGCTCGATGTAGGGTGCGCCCGCCAGATTGTCACCCGCATAGGATGCGATCACACCCCGATTCACGAGCGCTTCGGCAATCGCCGGATGATCAGCTGGATAGATCCGTTCCGCCTGTGCCAAGGCCTTGTCGAACAGCGCGCGCGATTCATCGAAGCGCCCTTGCCCGGCTCGTAGCTCGCCGAAGTCATCCCACAGGTCAACTTGCAACTCTGGATCGTCGGACAAGGTATCGACCCGAAGCAAAGCCAGATCAAACGCCTCCGTGATCGTCGCCGGTTGCTTAGCGCCGGCTTGCAAGGGATCAACCGTGATGAACGTGTCCAGCAGAAACTGTTTGACGCGCTGGGTCCGGGCCTGTGATGCACGACTGTCGGCGAGCGCCTGCTCTGCCGTCTGCTGCGAGGCCTCGGCACGCGCACGAGCAGTTCGCGCTTCATTGGCCTGCCACAGCGCTGCAGCGAGACCGACGATGAGCGCCAGCAAGGTCACCGCAGCACTGCCGACCGCCAAGCGATGCCGAGACACGAATTTGCGCAAGCGATACGTGGCGGTGTCCGCTTGCGCCAGGATGGGCCGGCCTTCGAGCCAACGAGTCAGGTCTTCGCCAAACTGCTGAGCATTCTGATACCGACGATTCGGATCGGCCTGGGTCGCTTTCATCGCGATCGTATCGAGGTCCGCGTCGATGGCCCGGACCAAGGACGCGTCACCCTCGTGATGTTTGCGCAGCAACTGACTTGGCGGCTCGAAGGACTCCTGCCGAACCTGCTCGGCGAGCAATTCCAGTCGCGCGCCCCGACGATCGTGCGGCAAACGCCCGGTCAGCAATTCGTAAAGGATGAGCCCGAGTGAATAGACATCGGTGGCGGTGCTGATGCGTTCTCCGAGCACTTGCTCCGGCGCGGCATAAGCCGGCGACAGGGCACGCAATCCGGTCGCCGTTTCCGCGGAATCGAACCCTTCGGCATCCAGCAGTTTGGCAATACCGAAATCAAGCAGATGGGCGTGCCCGTCGGCATCCACAAGAATGTTGGACGGCTTCAGATCCCGGTGCACGACCAGTTGCGCCTGTGCGTGCGCCAGTGGCTCGGCAATGTCGACGAGCAATCGGATGCGCGCACGCACATCGAGGCGCGTACGCGCCACGAATGTATTCAAGGGCTCGCCTTCCACGTACGCCATCGCATACCAGGGCCTGCCTTCTTCACTGACGCCGCCGTCGATGAATCCGGCAATCCGCGGATGCGACAGTTGCGCCAGGATGCGGCATTCCTGCAGGAAGCGCCGAGTCAGATCCGGATGGACCAGACCCGCATGCAGGACCTTCAATGCCACACGCTGGCCAAAACCCTGCTGCACCCGTTCGGCCAGCCAGACTTCGCCCATGCCACCGCGACCGAGCAATTGTCCGAGCGTAAATCCACCGATCCGGTCACCGACGGCAATGGCTTTGGGAGTCGACGACTGAGTTTGCGCCAGGTGCAACGCCGACAATCCGCGGTCGAGTGGACCCGAAGGCTCAATGTCGCGGTCGAGCATCAGGGCAACCTGGGTGGCCAGCGCCTCATTGCGCACACGCAGTCTGGACAACTCGGCAGCGCGTGCTGCCGCATCCTGATCCACCAGTCGATCGAACCACTCGAGCGCCTCACGTTCGATACTCATGATTCACTCTCCGGCTTCAATTTGCTCAGCATGAACGCGCGCGCCTTGCGCCAATCGCGTTTTGCCGTGGTGATGCTCAGCCCGAGCGCCGCACTGGCTTCCTCGATGCTCATTCCTGCGAAGAACCGGAGTTCCACCAACTCGGCGAGCCGTGAATCCAGTTCCGCCAATTGGTTCAGTGCCGAATCGACTGCCAGCACATCAATCTGGTCGGTCAGTTCACCACTCAATTCGTCGGCGGCACTGAACGTGGTGCGGATGAAGTCGCCGCCGCGTTTGTCTGCTTGCGCCTGGCGCGCGTCGTCGATCGCGATCTGGCGCATGATCCGAACGACCAACGCACGAAAATGCGCCTGATCATCGGCACTCCATGAGTCGCTCCGCACCAGCCGCAGATAACTCTCGTGCACCAGCGATGTTTCACCCAACCCGGCGCTTTGGCCGCGCGCCACCTGGATGGCGGCGACCTGTTTCATTTCCGAATAAACTCTGGCGAAAAGCCGGTCTTGCGCCGACTTGTCGCCAGCGCGTACCGCACGCAGCAGAACCGTGATGTCGCCCATCGTGCGACGATGCCACAGCCGCAGGATCGGGGCAATGTGCGGTGTTCGCCGCGCCCAGTGTGCGAGCGTGCGCAGCATGTCACTCGAAGCCGTTCCCGAAGATGCCGGGCGTCTGTTCCGGTTGAGCGGTGGACACTTCACTCAAGGCCGACTCGATACCCCGTGCGGAGTAGCTCGTCACCCGGTACAGCTCGCGATTCCGGAATCCGGCAAAGAAGTCGGCAAAACCCGAAACCGGCGAGCTGCCGTAGGGCAGAAATTCGCCGTTCTCGGCCAGCTTGTAGACCCGATATCCGGCGATTCGCGGATCGTTCGGCGCCAGCCAGTCCAGGCCCACGATCGGCGAGTTGGGTTTGGTGCGTGTCCCGAGTCCGGTCGGTACCGGCATCTCGCCCTTGGTGATCACGACTCGGTTATCTTCCGCCGTCGCGTCGTCGAACACACTGCCCCGAACCGGGACGATATCCACGAACACGCTGCGTACTTCATCGGACTGATGCCCGGTCGGCACGGTCACATTGCGGTTGAAGGTCAGTTCGGCACCGCCGGGCATCGCCGGAATCGCGACGAAGCCTGCGTTGGTCCCGCCGCCCGCAGGTGCGTCCCACGTGATCCGCAACTCGGCGGCGCCGTGAACAGCGGGGTCATAGTCGGCACCTGCATTCCGCACGATGATCCGTGCGTTCCGAACTTGCCCGGCTGTCCAATAGCTGCCACTGATCCCTGCCGACTCGATACGCAGATCCGGCAGATCGGCAAGCGTCTGCAACGTCAGGCCGTCACCGAGCGCCTTGCCGAATGACTGCGGTACTTCCTTGCCACCGCGCATACGTTTGACGAAATCCAGCGCAGTGATGCCACCCGGCAGTGCGGCTTGCTGACTGATGCCGATGAAGGCGTTCAGCGCCGGATCAAATGCGAAGTCGGGGCGCCAGTGTTGCAGGCCGTTGGTCGACAATGGCGTGAGCGCCACTTCGACCGTCGCCGACGCGAAACTCGGTACCCGAACGGTGATGTGTTCGCCGCTTCCGATCAGCATACCCATCGGGTCATCAGCTCGCGCCACATTCGCAGTGCCGGTACTACCGAAACCCAGACCCCGCAGACTCACCACGGCCATCCCGTCGGCATCCAGTTCCACGCGTGGCCGTTCACCCAGAATTCTCCGACCATATGGATCCCGCGGTTCCGTGTTGTCGAAGACACAACGCACGCTGTCGCAGGTGCCCCGCGCCACTTGCAGCGCATTGCGGTTGCCCACGACCGACACACCATCCGTCGAGATGGTGTACGCAATAGTCAGCGTATTGCTCAGGTTGGCGGCCAGAGACGGCCATGACGCGCCCACCGGGAACGGCGGCAACTGCTGCGCATTCCGCGGCGAGAGTGTCGTTTCATCGAGGATTCGGTAAGCGATCTGACGTTGCGGCAAACCGGAGTATTGGCCTTGCGGATTGTGCACCCAGGCCACGACCGGCTGAGTACCGAGATACACCAGATCCGGAGCCATGTCGCTGGATGAGCCCGGTTCGCTGATCTGGATCCGCGGACCAAACGCACCATTGCGCCATTCCGCGCCCCAGATTTCGATATCGGGCGCGGCGATGTTGAGATTGCGATCGTACTCCCAGACCAGGAAACCGGTTTCGCCGCGCAGGCATCCGATCAGGGCACGGCAGGCTGCCAGACGTGGCCTGCCCACGCCGGTCTGCGCCGTAGGCATCACTGCCGGAGTCGACCATGTGGAGCCGTCAAAACGCGAGTAGTTGAGCACCTGCGCCCGCGCCAGATCGTCACTGCCGAATCGCACACCATCCACTTCCATGATCGTGCGGACCTGCGCTGTGGTCAGCGAACTTTCCGACCACACGGCCAGGGCACGACCACCGGAGAACATCATCACATCGAGGTTCTGCACGGCAACCGTGCTGGCATCGATCGTTCGCACCACTTCATTGCCGCCGGCATCAAAATGCGATGCGCGCAACCGCCCGGTGCTGTCGACACGCACCACCAACTGCCGGCCATAACCATCCACCGCCAGAGCATTGGCGTAGAGCTTCGGTCGCGCCAAGCGCAGGGACTTGCTGCCGCGCTCGATGGCCTGTTCGACCCAGGACTTGTTCGCGACGTTGCAGGCGTTACCCTCCTCCACCGTGAATGCATTGAACGTGTCTTCACCGCAGATGATGGCGCAGACCTCGATCGTGATGTCGAGCTTGAAGTCGTAACACGCTCCGGAGTTCTGGATCACTTGTGGCGCCAGGCCACCGTCACCGATCGTATTGCGCATCAGCAAGCCCATGTTCGGCGACGCGGTCACGCTGGCACTGACCAACCCGAACAACACTTCCAGATCGAAGAACATGTCGACACCGCCAGCCAGGCTGGGGTCGATGCTCGCGTCCATTGGATTGCCGGTGGGCGCTGCAATCACCCCGTAGAAGCCCAGCTCCGACGCTAACCAGAAGTCGGCGCCGAGTGTCGCCCCGGCGATTGGCGGGGCGCCCCAGGGATAACGGAACAAGGGAATCTTGCCGGTATCCAGAATGGTCTGTCGGTCAACGTTCGCGAGCGACTGCACGTTCGGGTCGAATCCGAACTGCATGCCGTAGGAGTCGGCAGCATCGGTGTCGTTGGAACCGATCACATGATCGGTACTGAGTCCGCCGATGCGCTCCAGGAAGAACGAGTTTGTCAGTCGATAGCTGTAATCACCCTCATTCGCGGCGATGTTGTCCTGCCTTGGGATGCCGTACTCCTGCATGTTGCTGTCTTGCACCACGATCCCTTGCTCGGTCGGCTGCAACGCCCCGAAAAACATCGGCTCGTATTGCGTCGCTAGTGCGTTGACCGATAGCGTGATTTCGCCGTTGCGCGCATCCAGGTCAGCCGGTGCGGGTACCGTGCAGATTTCGAACAATTGCTCGGCATTGGTGCCAGGACTTCGATCGACGACGATGCGACCTTGGTAACACGCGTTCTCGCCCAATCGCGTGAGGTCCGGCAACGG
>JBEIPT010000205.1:0-6761 GCA_040376895.1 Lysobacteraceae bacterium
CCAGTCGTTCGATCGAACGCGAATGTAAAACAGCACGATCGACAGTCGGCATTGGCTCGGACAACACACGCCGCATCTGCACCGCCAGATCCGATGCATCACCGGCAGCGAAGTACCCTACCCGTTCACCCTGCACCTCCAGGTTCACGGCGATGTCGGACAACAGCAGCGGAATACCCAAGCCGACCGCCTCATAACTGGCGCCACCACCGGGACCACCCTCGAACAGCGTTGGCTGGACCAGCATTGCCGCGTCACGCAACAGCGCGAGTTGTTCTGCCTTGTCGATGAAGCCGAGCACATGAATGCGCGACGCGTGACCGGAATCCCTGATCAAGGCCTGCAGACGTTCGAAGTGGCCGGCGTCGCGCGAGTCGGTGGTGTCGCCGGTGAGGACAAGTTCAAGATTTTCGAACCCGGACTCGGCCGCGAGCATCAGAAACGCACGGATCGCTGTCCCGTGATCCTTGTGGACCCAGAAGTGATTACTGACCAGTACGTACCGCGTGCCGATGCCATAACGGTGGCGAACGCCATCGGAGCTCAAGTCGAACCAAGCGTCCTGCATGTATGGCGTATAGGGCATCACCAGAATCCGATCAGCCGCGACTCCAAGGTATCTCTGCATACACGAAGCCACATGCTGCGAGGTCGCGAACATCGCGTCACTGCGCGCTGCAAGCTCTGCAAACTCAGCATCGCGGCGCGCGCGCTCCGTTTCGGTGAACAGGTGCGGCAACTCGCGATGCTGGAAGTCGTAGATATAGGCAACTTTGGGCCGGTGTCGTGTCTTGATCGGCCACATGGTGGGAAAGATCACGTCGGCATCGTTGTCCACGGCCGCCAGATTGATGCCGCGGCCGTCCTCGTCACATTCGACGATGGTTCCGTCCAACGCGTAACCGTGGACCATTTCCCGCAGTCGCAACGACGCCTCGCTCTGGTTCGGCCAGACATACGGGAATGCGTAAACCAATTCGATCTGTTGGTCGGAGCGCACCGCGCGCAGCGCCGCGGAAATCACGCGCATCAAGTCGACGCCACCGTTCCAGGTGACGAAACCATGCATGGGTACCAGGATTCTCATGAGCTGCTTCTGCCAAAGCGCCATTGTCCCGCATGGACCTTCCCAAGACACCCAATTCACCTGTCAACTTTGTCGTAACCCTCGGTTCAATCGGGACAAAATGGTTCGGTTCATCGGAGCAAGGCGTCGAGCGTCTATACTGTGGGCTTAAATAGCTGGCCGGAGAGCCCATGAGCAAGTTTGGTGATGACGATCGACGCGGGCGTGGTCCGGGTAAACCCTTCGCAGGCGGTGGCAAACCCTATGGTGGTGGCGGCGGCAAGTCGTTTGGCGGGGGCGGCAAGCCCTACGGTGGCGGTAAACCTGCTGGCGCCGGCGGTCCGAAGCCTTATGGCGCGGGCGCTCCAAAACCCTGGCAGAAACGTGATGATGCCGGCGCAGATCGTCCGCGCGGCCCACGTGTCGAACGATTCGGCCGCGAAGAACGTCCTGCCGGTGCGTCACCTTACGGCCAACGCACCGAAGGTGAACGTAAGCCATTCCAGCGCCGCGAAGGCGGCGATACCGGTCGTCCGCCTTACCAGCGTCGCGAAGGTGGCGACACCGGCCGTCCACCATTCCAGCGCCGCGAAGGTGGCGATACCGGTCGTCCACCATTCCAGCGCCGCGAAGGTGGTGACACCGGTCGTCCGCCATTCCAGCGCCGTGAAGGTGGCGATACCGGTCGTCCGCCATTCCAGCGCCGTGAAGGTGGCGATACCGGTCGTCCGCCTTACCAGCGTCGCGAGGGTGCCGAAGGCGAGCGCAGCTTCAAGCGCCGTGACGAACAGCCGTTCAGTGACCGACCACGCCGCGAAGGTGGCTTTGGTGGTGATTCGGGTGAACGTGCACCGAAGCGTTTCGGCTCGGGTGACCGGCCGCGTTATGACTCCGGTGATCGTCCGCGCCGCACGCAGGGTGAAGGTGACTCGCGCAGCCAGCGTCCGCGTGATCCCGGCTACAGCGCCGGCAACGACGAGTTGCGCCAGTACGGTTGGAACGCTTGTATGGCTACGTATCGCCTGCGTCCGGACGCGGTGCGCAAGGTCTACCTGCATGCCACCCGCATCGACGCCATGCGCGAGATCCTCCAGGAATTGGCGGAACGCCAGATTGGCTACCGCGTCGTCGAGAACGAAGATCTGGAAAAGCTGACGCAGACCCAGCACCACGAAGGGATCTGTTTCGACATCCTTCCGCCCGACGTGCTCACGCTCGACGATGTGATCGCACGCGCCGAGGGCCCGGCCAAGTGTTGGCTGGTGTGGCTCGATGGTGTCGGCAATCCGCACAACCTCGGCGCCATCCTGCGCAGTGCCGCGCACTTTGGCTGCGCTGGCGTGGTTGTGCATCGTGATGCCAACCTGAAGCTGTCCGGTGCTGCGGCACGGGTTGCCGAAGGTGGTGCCGAAGTCGTTCCGCTGGTTCGGATCGGTGATACCCGCGGCGCCGTCGAAAAGCTGCGCAATTCCGGGTTCAAGCTTTTTGCGACCTCGGTCCGTGACGGTGAAAGCCTGTTCGATGCCGAACTGCCGCACAAGCTGGTCTGGCTGATGGGCGCCGAAGGTGAAGGCGTGTCGAGCAGCATGCAGGAACTCGCCGATCAGCAGTTGCGCATTCCCGGCACCGGCCAGATCGAAAGCCTCAACGTGGCGGCAGCATTTGCGGTGTTCGCTGCGGAAACCCGTCGGGCACAGCAATGAGTCCGAGGCCTGATGGCCAGCCGCATGTTCTGTGCGGCTGGTTTGCACTGGTACTGCTCCTCCTCGCCGGGATCGGGAGCAGTTCTGCTGCGCAGACGGGAGCAGCAAGCCCGGACATCAGGCCATTCGACGTGCGCTATCAGGTCGAACCTCTACCGGCGAGTGACCAACTCCGGGTCACCATTTCCCTCGGACAGGGAGCAGACCTCGTCAAGCAGGTCTCGCTCAAGTTCGACGCTTCGCGGTTCAGCCAATTTTCTGCCAACAGCGGATTCAAGGCCGGCGCCACTGCCGGCCGGGCGGTCTGGACTCCCTCCGCCACCGGCGCGAAGCTCAGTTACCTGGTCAAGGTGTCGAACAAGAAGGATCGCGACAGCTACAACGCCCGGATGACCAGCAAATGGGCATTGTTCCGCGGTGACAGAGTCTTTCCGGGGATCACGGCCCGCCTGACGAAGGGTGCGCGCTCGCGGTCGACGCTCGGCTTTACGTTGCCGTCTGGCTGGACGAACGTCGACACTGGCTACATCCGTCGCAAGGACGGCCTGTTCGAAATCGACAACCCGGAACGCAAGTTCGACCGTCCGGTGGGCTGGATGATCGTCGGGCAGGTCGGGACACGACGGGATCAGTTGGGTTTGACTGAGGTGTCCGTCGCCGCACCGAAGGGAGATCGGTTTGACCGCATGGGTACGCTGACCCTGATGAATTTCATTTGGCCAACCGTGGAATCGGCTTTCGGCAAGACGCCGCCCAAGTTGCTTCTGGTCGGTGCCGACGATCCGATGTGGCGCGGTGGTCTGTCGGCACCCAACAGTCTGTTTCTGCACAGCGAACGCCCGTTGATCAGTGAAGACGCCACCAGCACCATGCTGCACGAACTCACGCACATGATCACCCGCATCCGTGGCCAGGACCGTTCGGACTGGATTGCCGAGGGGCTTGCCGAGTTCTATTCGATCGAGCTGAACTACCGCTCGGGCGGGATGACCGAATCTCGTTACGAGGCGGCGCATCAATACTTGCGCGAAAAGGGCAAGTCCGAAACCAGCCTGCGTGGCGACCACAGCGCCGGGCCAAAAACCGCACGGGCAGTCCAATTGCTGAAGGCAGTCGACACAGAACTGCGCAAGCGAAGCAAAGGCAAAAAGGACCTCGATGACCTGGTGCGCGTGTTGCGGATCGAACGCCGTGTGTCGACCCCCGAGTTCATTGCCGCCGCAGAAAAACTGGCCGGCGGCAAACTCGAATCGCTGAACACCCCGCTGCTGCGTTGAGTCATGACACCGTCGGTGGCGCTGCGACGTCTCGATTCGAATTGGGGCATCCTGCTGCTGGCACTGCTCGTGCAGTTGCCGCTGATCCTCAATCCCGGGTACTTCTCGCACGATGAACTGCAATGGGCCGCAGTCTCTTACCTTCGTGCGTTCCAGGACATCGATTGGATCAATCCTCTCGACATCAATACGTTCCAGTATCGGCCGTTGACGTTCAATTTGTGGATGCTGCTGAACTACCTATTCTTCGGTATGCCGCTCCTCATGCATGGCTTCCAGGCGCTGTTTGCAGCCGGCATCCTGATGTTGCTGCATCGATTGATGGGTCACTACTGCATTCATGGCTGGAATCGATGGCTGGCGTGCCTGCTCTGGCTGTGTGCGCCCTATGTCATGTACGTCCATGGCTGGATCGGAACCCTGGGCGATCAGATCTGGCTGACGGCCGGGATCGGAGTGCTGCTGGCGTGTTTCCGCATGAATGGGTCGGTGCCGCGCATCCAGCCGCTACTGGCCGGCTTCGCGGCTATCTGGATCGGTCTGCTGGCCAAGGAGTCGGCATTGGTGATCCCGGCATTCCTGCTGGTTCACGCACTGCTATTCGTGGCTCATCGACGAACGTTCCTCTGGGCCACGATCGGCGCAAGTGTTGGCGCTGCGATTTATCTGGTCCTGCGTCTGCAGATCATCCTGGACGGCGCGGAAACGTCGGGCGCCTACCAGCCCACCTGGTTCGACATGCCGATGCGAATCGCCGAATACTGGACCTATCCGGCCACGCTGCAGAGGCTGGAACCTTTCGGCGTTTTCCTCGAGAAAAGCAGTCGCCTGAATTGGTCACTCGGCACCCTGCTACTGGCGGCGGTAGCGCTGCTGGTCACGCGATGGCGGCACCTTGCCGCATTGGTCGTGCTGCCGGTTGTGGCGCTCGGCCCAACGCTGGTGCTGGCTTATCCTGCCCCACAGTACGCCTATGGTTTCTCCGCAGTCGTGATCGTGATTCTGGCGCACGCAAGTCAGGGTCTTCCGAAATGGGCACTGTGCATGATGCTGCCCTGGATTGCGCTCACAACCACACACGGGTTGCATGTTTCGAATTCGATCCGTGCTGTCGGCGAAGTGCAGTCCGTGTTGTTGCCCTCGGTGAACGGACTCGTGGTATCGAGCCCCGAATCGTCGATCCGCATCCGTCCCGCCCATCCGTCGGACGAATGGCTGCTCCAAAGAAGTGTGTTCGCGGTGCCCGGCTTTCATGGTGTCGACTGGAACCACCGAGTGTCGACGGTTCCCTTCAATGACACGAGCGACGGGCAAACCGCGACCCACGAAATGGCTCGTGACGGCCAGTTGCATCCCCTACCCTGACAAGCTGCCGACGGCTCTACAATAGGTCCTCACCTGTGTGGAGCCGCGATGTCCAACTTCTATCCCCGCGATCTGATCGGCTACGGCCGAAACCCGCCGAATGCGCGCTGGCCAGGCGGCGCCCGGGTGGCTGTCCAGTTCGTGCTGAACTTCGAGGAAGGCGGAGAAAACTGCGTGCTGCACGGTGACGCCGGCAGCGAGCAGTTCCTGAGCGAAATCATTGGTGCCGCCAGTTACCCGGCACGCCACCTCAGCATGGAGTCGATCTACGAATATGGATCGCGTGTCGGCGGCTGGCGCATCCTGCGTGAGTTCGAACAGCGGCAGTTGCCGTTGACACTCTTCGGCGTCGGCATGGCGATGCAGCGCCACCCTGACTTCATTCATGCGTGCCAGGAACAGGGCCATGAAATCGCCAGCCACGGTTGGCGCTGGATCCACTACCAGAACCTGAGTATCGACGAGGAACGTGCGCACCTGCAACGCGCGGTCGCCGCACACCGCGAAGTCTGCGGCAGCGCGCCACTCGGCTGGTACACCGGGCGCGATTCTCCCAATACACGACGTCTCGTCGTGGAACATGGCGGGTTCGAATACGACAGCGATTATTATGGTGACGACCTGCCGTTCTGGACGGAAGTGGATCTCGGCAACGGACGAATTCAGCCGCACCTGATCGTGCCATACACCCTCGACGCCAACGACATGCGGTTTGCCACGCCGCAGGGATTCAACACGGCGGAGCAGTTCTTCACGTACCTCAAGGACTCCTTCGATGTCCTGTATGCCGAAGGCGCCCATACGCCCCGAATGATGTCGATCGGGATGCATTGCCGACTGCTTGGACGGCCTGGCCGGATTGTCGCCCTGCAGCGATTCCTCGATTACATCGGACGATTCGAACAGGTCTGGGTGTGTCGCCGCATCGACATCGCACGGCACTGGAAAGCCACGTTTCCACATGTCCCCAAAGGGGCCCTGGCCCGTCTGGCAACAATGGACCAGCCTGCTTTCACCCGCGAACTCGCCGATATCTTCGAGCACTCGCCGTGGATTGCCGAAGCGACCTGGCCCAAGGGCCCGTTCCACGAGTTGGAAGGCCTGCATGCTGCGATGTGCCGCGTGCTCGCCGAAGCCGACATTGCCCAACGTATGGCGCTCATTCGTGCGCATCCAGAACTGGCTGGCAAAGCCGCCATTCGAGGCGAGCTCACCGATCACTCGCGATCCGAACAACAAGGTGCGGGACTCGACGCCTGCAGTCCGGAAGAGTTCGCAGCGATCCAGGACCTCAACGCAGCGTATTCCGCGAAGTTCGGTTTTCCGTTCATCGTGGCAGTGAAGGACCAC
>JBEIPT010000458.1:0-2910 GCA_040376895.1 Lysobacteraceae bacterium
AGCTCCTCGGCCTGCCGCAGGGCGTCGGCCGGCAGAGCGCGCCCGCCGAGGAGCAGGATCGCCGTGGACCGGGCGCCTGCTTTCAGATCATCGTCGCGATCGACCATGGCGTAGATGGTGTCGTAGGCGGTGGACCACAGGACGTTCGCGAGGAACAGCATCCACGCCACACGATCCAGCGCGCCGGCTTCAGCCGCGAAGGCCATCGGCACCGACCAGCCGAACGCTGCACCCAGCCAGAGTTGCGGCATGTGTGTGTACCGCTTCATGAATGGGTACACGATGGCCAAACCGGCGCCGACAAATGCCAACTGGATCGTCAGCGTGTTCGTCAGCAGTACGAGCAGGAACGCCAGTGTCAGCAACACGAAGAACAACACCAGTGCCTCACGACCGGTCACTCGTCCGGCCGCCAACGGGCGGTTTCGGGTTCGTGCGACCTGAGGATCGAGCTTGCGGTCGGCGTAATCGTTGATCACACAGCCGGCCGAACGCATCAGCACGACGCCGATCGTGAACACCACCAGATTCTTGACACTCGGCATCCCGCGCGCCGCGCACCACAGACCCCACCAGGTCGGCCAAAGCAGCAACAGCCAGCCAATTGGCTTGTCGAGACGCATGAGCAGGGCGTAGTCGCGCCAGGGAAGTCGACTCAAGTTGGCAGGCTCCATAAGGACCGCATCAGCGATGCAGGATAGGCGATGGGGAAGGGCGAGATTCTGCCAAGTTGTGTCGCAGCTCGATACGGCCCTGACTGAATCGGGAGTGTGCCTCAACCCGGATTGGAGCACTTGCTCCAGACAGCAAGCGCTCTCGCCGCTACAATCGGTGTCCGCGCCGTTGGCGCCAATTCCATTTTCAGGGCGCAAGGCCATGGGCAAAACCGAAACTCCGGCCGCAGAATCTCTGCGGTTCGATCAATTGAACCTTCCTCAATCGCTGCTCGACGGGCTGATTGCCGTAGGTTACGAAAATCCTTCTCCGATCCAGGCCGAAACGATCCCGCCCCTGCTGGCAGGTCGCGACGTGCTGGGTCAGGCGCAAACCGGTACCGGCAAGACTGCAGCGTTTGCGCTGCCGGTACTGGCGCGCCTCAAGTCCGGCCAGCGTCTGCCACAGGCGCTGGTATTGTGCCCCACACGCGAACTGGCCATCCAGGTCGCCGAAGCATTCCAGAAGTACGCATCCAAACTGACCGACTTCCATGTGCTGCCGATCTACGGCGGCCAGGCCTATGGACAGCAGTTGCAGGGTTTGCGCCGCGGCGTGGACGTGGTCGTCGGTACCCCCGGCCGCGTGATCGACCATCTGGAACGCGGCACACTCGACCTGTCGCAGCTCACCACGCTGGTTCTTGATGAAGCCGACGAGATGTTGCGAATGGGCTTCATCGACGACGTCAAGTCGATTCTCGACAAGACGCCGCCGACCCGCCAGATCGCGCTGTTCTCGGCAACGATGCCGGCGCCGATCAAGAAGATCGCCGACACCTACCTGAAAAATCCGGTGGAAGTGGCCATTGCCGCGGCAACGCGGACGGCAACGACCGTCAAGCAGCGTTACTGGATGGGTTCGCCGGCACAGAAGCTCGAAGCACTCACCCGGATTCTCGAGGTTGAGCCGTTCGAAGGCATGATCGTGTTTGCGCGTACCAAGCAGATGACTGAGGAACTCGCCGAGAAGCTGGCGGCAAGGGGCTTTTCTGCCCAGGCCATCAACGGTGATATCGCTCAGGCGCTGCGCGAGAAGACCATTTCCAAGCTGAAGGACGGATCTCTGGACATCCTGGTCGCCACTGACGTGGCAGCCCGTGGCCTGGACGTCGATCGCATCAGCCATGTCGTCAACTACGACGTGCCGTACGATGTCGAAAGTTACGTGCACCGAATCGGCCGTACCGGCCGTGCCGGTCGCAGCGGCGAAGCCATCCTGTTTGTGGCACCGCGCGAGCGCGGCATGCTGCGGACGATCGAGCGCGTGACGCGTCAGGTCATCACGCCGATGGACCTGCCGACCGTCGATGACATCAACCAAAGCCGTGTCGCCAAGTTCAAGACGCGGATTGGCGAAGCGCTGGCTCAGGGTGGCCTCGAAGTATTCCTGGAGCTGATTGAGGAATACGAAAAGGAACACGGCACCAGCACCGTCGAGATCGCGGCGGCATTGGCCCGGATGGCACAGGGTGATACCCCTCTGCTGGTCAAGCCGGACCGCAAGAATGACTCGTTCGGCAAGTCGGGCGCTTACGAGGATCGGCCGGAACGTTCGCGTGGCCCACGCAGCTTCGAGGATCGCCCGGAACGTGCCGGCCCCAAACGGTTCGAACGCCCGGAACGCAGCAGTGCGCGCCCTGAACGTCGCGGTGATGACGATCGTCGTCCGGCACCGCGTCGGGATGCCCCGGCCGATGCAGCAGCGCCGCCGCGCAAGCCGCGGATCGAACGATTCGATGACGCGGCACCGGCAGCGCCCCGCGCGCCGCGTGAAGAGTTCTCCGATCGTCCGCGTCCACCGCGTCGTGACTCGCGCGCCGATGAAGGCCTCGAGACGTACCGGATTGCCGTGGGTCGGGAGCAGGGCGCCATGCCGCGCAACATCATTGGCGCCATTGCCAACGAGGCAGGGCTGGAATCGCGTCACATCGGCAAACTGGAGATCCACGACCAGTACAGCCTGATCGACCTGCCTTCGGGCATGCCTGCCGATGTCTTCAATCACCTGAAGAAGGTATGGGTGTCGGGCAAGACACTGGATATCCGCAAGTACGACGACGACGCGCCCGCAGCACCGGCACGTACCGGCGGCAAGCCGCCGCGCGGTCCGCGCAAGGGTTGATTTGTCTGGCCAAGCGCTGCCCGGGGCGGTAGTCCCGGCAGCGTAGCCTGCTAGACTATGGGGCTCAATTTA
>JBEIPT010000093.1:0-10885 GCA_040376895.1 Lysobacteraceae bacterium
CCGGTCGGCGCCGAAAAAGCCGGCAACAAGGACGGCACGATTCCGGAATGGACAGGTGGTATCACCCGTCCGCCGGCAGGCTACAAGGCCGGTGCATTCCATCCGGATCCGTTCGCGACCGACAAGGTCCTGTTCGCGATCACCCCGCAAAACTCGAACGACTATGCAGCGAAACTGAGCGAAGGCCAGAAGGCCATGTTCAAGCGCTACAAGACGTTCAAGATGAACGTGTATCCGACCCGCCGCAGCGCATCGTTCTCGCAGGACGTCTACAACACGACCAAAGCCAACGCCACCACGGCCAAGCTGACGTCGAACGGTGACGGCGTCGAGGCAGCCTCGTTCGGCTTCCCGTTCCCGGTACCGGCGAACGGTTACGAGCCGATCTGGAACCACAAGCTCAAGTACAAGAGCACCGGTGGCATGCGCTGGGCAAACCAGGTGGCCCCGACGGCTACGGGCGCCTACACGCTGATCCGACTGAAAGAAGAGTTCCTCGGCCTGTACTACCGCAAGGGCGCACAGATCTCGGACATCAACAACATCCTGCTGTACTTCTTCCAGGAAGTCGTGTCCCCGGCTCGTTTGGCCGGCAACGTGCTGCTGGTGCATGAAACCTTGAACTCCAAGGTCCAACCGCGCCAGGCATGGATCTACAACCCCGGTCAGCGTCGCGTCCGCCGCGCTCCGAACGTGGCCTACGACAATCCTGGCACCGCGTCCGACGGCCTGCGCACCAACGACATGACCGACATGTTCAACGGTGCCATGGATCGTTTCGACTGGAAGCTGGTCGGCAAGAAGGAAATCTTCGTGCCGTACAACTCGTACAAGGCACACAGCAACACAGTGAAGGTGAAGGACCTGGTTCGCCCGGGCCATATCAATCCTGACCTGCTGCGTTACGAGCTGCACCGCGTGTGGGTGGTCGACGCAACCTTGAAGAAAGGCATGCGCCACATCAACAGCCGTCGCACGTTCTACATCGACGAGGACAGCTGGCAGATCCTGATGATCGACCATTACGATGGTCGCGGTCAGATCTGGCGCTACTCGGAAGCACCGTCGATCAACTACTACGAAGTGCCGACGTTCTGGGCGACGCTTGAAACCCATCACGATCTGCAGTCGGGCCGTTACATCTCGGGTCTGATCGACAACGAGGAACAGCATCCGATCGATTTCGGTTTCCGCGTCGAACCGTCGCAGTTCTCGCCGCAAAGCCTGCGTCAGCGCGGTATCCGCTGATTCCTGGCGTTTCCTGAGCATTCGGGCCGGCCGTTGTGATTCACCTCGGTCGGCCCTTTTTGTTTCAGAAGTTCGAATCTGGAGACAACGCATGAGGCGTTTGCCTGTTCACCCCAAATTTCTGGCGCTGGCGACTGTCGCCGCGCTCCTGATGACTGGCCCGCTGACGGCGCAGGATCCTGCCGCCGATGCGGAGCCGGTTGCGACCGATGTCATGGCTGTCGATGAAGACATGCCTGCAACCGACGACGTCGATCCGATCCCGCCGGAACCCAGTGCCGGGTTCATTCCGACCGAAGACGATCCGGCGATCCTGACTGCCGAATTGTTGCCAAGAGTCGGCAAGAGTCTGATCCTCGATATGGCGGACGGTGCGAACCGTGCCGTTGCCGTCGGTGAACGGGGCCACATTCTGGTATCCGAATCCCGTCGCGGTGACTGGCGCCAGATCGAAGCCGTACCGACTCGTGCCACGCTGACCGGTGTCAGTGCGGTCGGTGACAAAGTCATTGCCGTCGGCCACGACGGTGTGATCCTTGGTTCGGCCGATGGTGGCCTGACCTGGATGCGAAAGCGCCTTGCACCGTTCAATGCTGAAAGCGAAGACCTCAAGAACGGTGCGCCTCTCCTCGATGTCCTGATGTATGACGACAGCAACGGCTTCGCGGTCGGTGCTTACTCGCTCATCCTGCGAACCGGTGATGGCGGCGAAACCTGGCAAACCCTGAACATCCTCGGCAAGTCCGACACCGAAGTCACCGATTCGCAGAACGTCGACGACGCGATGGCGAACGATGAAAACTGGACGTTCGATCAATCCGACCTCGCGCTTGATGAAGAAACCGACCCGCATCTCAATGCGATCGCCCGAACCGGAGACGGCTCGTTGTTCGTCGTTGCCGAGCGCGGCGCAGCCTTCCGTTCCCGTGACAACGGCGACACCTGGGAGCGCCTGCAATTGCCTTATGAAGGTTCGATGTTCGGCGTGATCGGTTTCGAGGGTGGCCACGTGCTGGCTTATGGCCTGCGCGGCAACGTTTACGAAAGCTTCGACTTGGGCGACAACTGGAACCGAGTCGAAACCGGTACCGAATTGAGCCTCATGGGTGGTGCCGGTTGGCAGGGTGGTGGTGCGGCCCTGGTCGGTGCAAATGGCGTGGTGCTGGTTCGCACCACGGCTGACGAACCCCTGAAGATGACCAGCACACCGGAAGGCACCGTGTTGTCCTCCGTGCTCGCCATCACCGCCAGCGAGTTGTCGCTGGGCGGCGAGTCCGGGCTTTCCTTCCTCCAGCAGTGATCGAAGCGGGGTAACACATGCACGCCGGAAATTCTGATAGCGCTTTTGCCCGTTTCGCCGAACGCATTGTTTTTGCGTCAAGGCCTGCGGTACTGATCCTGTTCACCGCGATCACCGTGGTCATGGCGTATTTCGCCGCCCAACTCACGGTGGACGCCGGCTTCAAGAAGCAGGTGCCGCTGAAACACGAGTACATGCAGACCTTCGTCGACTACGAAAAGGAGTTCGGTGGCGCCAATCGCGTGCTGATCGCCGTCGTCGACAAGAAGGGCGACATGTTCAACATGGCGTTCATGCGGTCGCTCGAACAGATCACGAACGATACCCTGGCTCTGGAAGAGGTCGACGACTCGCATTCGCGGTCGATCTTCACGCCGAACGTTCGCTTCGTCGAAGTCGTCGAAGACGGTTTTGCCGGCGGCAACGTCATTCCATCGACGTTTTCGACCACGACCGAAGGTTATGAGCCAACCCCTGAAGATTTCGCCCAGATCAAGGCGAATATCGTCAAGGCGGGTGTGGTGGGTCGACTGGTGGCGAAGGACTTCTCCGGCGCCATGCTGATGGCCGAGTTGATCCCGGAAGTTGCCGCGAAAGGCGGCAAACTCGACTATCAGCGTATCGCTTCCGACCTCGAGAAGATTCGCCAGGAAGCCCAGAAGCAGAACCCGAATGTCGACGTCCACATCATCGGCTTCGCCAAGATGGTCGGCGATATCGCCGATGGTGCGCGTTCCGTGATGGGCTTCTTCCTGGTGACCATCGGGTTCACCTGGTTCTTGCTGTACATCTATTCGACATCGGCGAAGCTGGCGACGTTGACCGTGGTCAGTGCGTTCGTCGCCGTGGTCTGGATGCTGGGCGCGCTGAAGTTGCTCGGTTTCGGCATCGATCCGATGAACATGCTGACGCCATTCCTGATCTTTGCAATCGCGGTCAGTCATGGCGAACAGATGATCAACCGATTCCGAGGGGAAATTTTCTTCGGCGGCCTGGAAGAGGGCAACAGCGACGAACTCCGCACGCGTCATGGTGTGCCGGCTGAAGAAGCTGCCCGACGCGCGTTCCGGGCTCTGTTGATTCCTGGCGCCATTGCGCTGCTGGCCGGTTGTATCGGCTTCGGCACGATCATGCTGATCGAAATCCGGATGGTGTACGAATTGGCCATCACGGCGACCGTCGGCGTGGCTCTGACGATCCTGACCGACCTCGTCCTGCTGCCGGTGCTGTTGAGTTACACCTCGCTCCGCAATCTCGAGAAGAAGCGCGAATACCGTCTGCGTCAGCTGACCGCATTCGACAAGATCTGGATGTTGCTGACGAAGTTCTCGCGCCCGATCCCGGCCGCCATTCTGATCGTTCTTGGCGTCACCATCTGGTACTTCGCCGAAGCCCAGGGTGACAAGGTGATGATCGGTGATGCCGAACGCGGTGTCGCCGAGTTGCGCCCCGAATCCCAGTACAACCTGGATGCGGGCGTGATCACCGAAAAATTCGCTTTGGGCGTGGACATGCTGAACGTGATTGCCGAAGTCGGCCCGTTCGCATGTACCGAAAGCCCGAAGGCGATGGCCTTGATCGATCGATTCGCGTGGCACATGAGCAACGTGGAAGGCGTGCAGCAAGTCATCACGCTGCCGCAGGTCGCCAAGATCATCTACGCCGGCTACAACGAAGGCAATGTTCGCTGGCGCACGATTCCGCGTGATCCGAACCTTCTGCGCCAGAGTCTTCAAGGCGTGGAAAGTGATTCCGGTCTGCTCGACGACCAGGAATGCAAGGCGATGCCGATCACGATCTTCACGACCGATCACAAGGCCACCACCATTGATCGAGTGGTCGCTGCGGTGAAGCAATTCCGAGATGACAACAAGGCCGCGTTCGCCGACTTCCGCACCACACGGGACAAAGCCCGTACCGACGCTGAGTCGAATGGTGAGCAATATCATACGGATCAGGTCAATCTGCGTCTCGCAACCGGCAATCTCGGTGTCATGGCGGCCATCAACGACACGGTCCGCAAGGTCGAACACGACATGCTGTATTACCTCTATGCCGCAGTGTTCCTGATGTGTCTGCTCAGCTTCCGCAATCCGCTTGCTGCACTGTGTATCGTGTTGCCGCTGGTTCTGGTGACCGAGTTGGGCCATACGCTGATGACGCACCTCAACATCGGCATGAAGGTCAACACGCTGACCGTGGTTGCGCTGGGCGTCGGTATCGGTGTGGACTATGCCATCTACATCTTCGCGCGAATGCGTGAGTCGATGGCAAATGGCGCCACCTTGTCGGAGTCGTATTTCGGTGCGCTGAAGACCACCGGCATCGCGATCTTCTACACCGCATTGACGCTCGCCGCAGGTGTCTTCACCTGGTACTTCTCCGAACTGAAGTTCCAGGCAGACATGGGCCTCATGCTCACCTTCATGTTCGTCGTCAACATGGTTGCAGCGATCGTGTTCCTGCCGGCCCTGTGTCGCTGGTTGCTGCGACCGACTGAGCGCGATTGAGGCTTGTTCTTCGCGCAGCGAAGGACGAGCGCTCAAGCGCTTGCCTAACCCCACTCAAGCCCTCCCCTAACATCGGGGAGGGCTTTTTGATTGGGCGCTGATGAAGCGATCCTGCAATCTGTGGAAACGGTGGGAGCTTTAGCCGGGAATGCGGCGCTGTCCAATCCGTGCAAGCCCTGCCCGAAGCCCTGGAGAAGGATGTTCATTCAGCCTGATCGTGCACCCGGTTCGATGTACTCGGTACTCGTGGCTACTGCCTATTCCGGTGCCAAGAGGCGGAATTCGCCCATCACGAACCGCTGGCCGTTGACCTGGGCTTCGACCGGATGGACCCCGGGGTAGTGGCGGCGGGTACTGAGATCAGCCAACGAAAGGGACTTCGCAACATTGCGGGTCGCTCCGGGTGCGAGGTCGAAACGTCCCATCCGGAAGGCTTTGGTGGAGACTGATCCGTCGGCACGGACAAACCCGACGCGGCACTCTGCGATGACCGATACATCCGTTACCCCGGTATTGACGACGTCATAACCGAGTTGAACACGTGCCGACCACGCCACGCGTTTCGGTGTCACGACGGGATTGCGAACATCGATCGAGGCATCCGGCGCATGTCCGACAACTGCCAGCGCTCTTGAGTGTCCGCTCTTCAACAGGGAACGAAGGGCGTGGCGCAGTAGGGCGATGCGGTTTGGCGTGGCGCCAATTGCCCAGCGCTCGGCAACTTGCACCAATCGCTCCGGGTGGTCCTTGCCGATGTCGTTGAGGTGGTTGGCGACCGAGCGCCGAACGTATTCCGATTCGTCATCGCGCAGCAATTCGAGAAGTTCCAACGTGGGTCCCGGGTCCTGTTGGAACGCCGGCAGTCTGGGCGCCCACGGAAGTCTGGGCCGCGTGCCTTCCGATACGAGTCTGCGGACATCCGCACTCGGATCGGATGCAAAAGCCCGAAGGCGCCGAAGAGTCTGCGCCTGATGGCGAATCAGGAATGGGCGGATGCAGAACTCGGCGGTGAATCGTTGCGTCAGCAGATGCATGGCCGACAACGATTCCTCCAGATGATCCAAGCCAACACGACCAACGAATTCGGTGAACGGCAAATACAGGAACGACGACAGTGAAGTCTTCCTTGGCCGTGGCACCGGCGCATCAACGGCTCGAAGGACGACTTCGAGTGCACTCGGATAGTGAGCCGGGAGTGCCGCTTCGAGTGCGTGCGAAATCTGCCGTCCGCGATCCATCAATTCGAGCGTTTCGTAATTGGCGAGCGCCAAGGTGAGAAACTTCCGACTGGGAAAATCCGGCCACGCGTGCGACATCATCGCTGCAATACATCGAACTACGTCCGGACCATATTGCGACTTGAGTGTGGTGGCCATGGTCAGTGTTCCGTGTTGACGGCGAAGCACTCAACCGCCAAGGCGCTGAGTGTTTTCCCCGGTAGCGAGTGAGTGTTTTTCGCGCATGCGAACGTCAACGCAAAAACCGCCCATGACGACTGTTCAAGCATCTGAGAGTCTCCGGAAAACCCGCGCCATTATGCGGGTTTCCGCGCGCCGAGACGAATGCTGTGGATCGACGCAAAGCGGATCCCAAATGCCGCGCAGGCATGTCAACCGATTCCGGACAACTTCGTTCTTTCGCTCAAGGCCGGGCAATCGGCCCCGGATGTTGCCGATGCCGGCCCATCCAATCCCCCACAGACACCGAATCGGAGAAACCAACATGCTCAAGACTATCCTCGCCAGTGCCCTCTTCATCGTCGCGTCGACGGCTCAAGCCGGTTTTGAATACACCCGCGATACCACCGTCCGTGATGAACTCAACGGGCAGTTCCGAATGACCGCTGCCGGTGTGATCGGTGAAGAAGACGGAAGTCGACTCGCCGAAGGTCGCTACACCAATTTCCATCCGCGCAATGAAGCGACGAATGTGCTCGATGGAACGGTCACGCGCGAAGCTTTCCGTGATGGCGACATGGTCGCCGTGAGTTACGACGGCAACCTGACCCTCACGACTGCAGCGACCGGCAACGGCAGTGGCAATCCGCAGTCGCGCACTACCACGATCGCGTTCACCGATCTGACGATCGAGCGTGCCGAAGAAGGGGTCACGATCTCCGGGAGCGTTCTGGTCAATGGTCAGAGCGTCGACGCCGCAGCGTTGCCTCGCCCGATCAAGGCTGTGATCGTGAATGCGTTGCGCTTGTTCCGCCTGTAATCGTTGACTCCCGGTCTTCTGCGGGGGAGGCCTGATGTCCAGCTGACGAACCAAAGCCCGGCACTTAGCCGGGCTTTGTTCCGAGCTGAGTGGCGTCATGATTCCGCAGGCCCAGCGCGCCCCTCCACGGCGCAGAAAAACGGCGCTACGCTATGGCAACGAGTCAATCGTCTTGGGCGCCCGATGAAAACACTGTTCCGATTCTTGATGATGGGTGTTCTTGTCTGGTTCGGATACAAGATGTTCGATGCGCGCAGCCGTCTCGCGCAGAGTCAGTTGGATCACACTCCGGCTCAAGTGTCCCAACGAAAAGTGGCTTCCACCCCAATATCCAGGGCAGCGCCAGCCCGAGCCCCAACGCCTGCAAGCCTGTTCAAGTGTGATGGTCGAATCCACTGCTCCCAGATGAAGTCTTGCGCCGAAGCAACCTGGTTCCTGAACCAGTGTCCGGGGACAAGGATGGATGGCGACCATGACGGAATACCTTGTGAGCAGCAATGGTGTTGATCCGATGGCCGTTCTTCCGACCCGCACCCTGTCCCGCCATTTGAAAGCAGATCACCAAAGTGTTGGTGGTTCCTGGGACAGCGCGTCCTTTTCGCCGCCGATCATTCGCAGTGTGTACTGGTATCCCCGATCGATGGCGCGGAAGTAACTCTTCCATTCGGTTAGATCAATGTCGTCCAGCGGCGGCACCAACAGCAGCGACGACATCTCGCGAGCCTGCAGCGCCGCAGTCCCGGAGTTCACCATGCCTGCGCGCAGCAGCACTTGCCGCAAACTCGGTCGATGTGACGGACCAAACCACTCCGCCGCAAGCTGCCAGATGGGCGGAAGTTCGGACTCGTCGAACTTCGATTTGAGTCGGTAGTCACTGCCAATGTCCACGGCGATGATCTCGCCGCGATGCATCTCGCGCATCACGTCCACCGGCAGATTGTTGATCACGCCACCGTCGACGAACACTTCGCCGCGATGCATCAGCGGCGGCACGATGCCCGGAATGGCGGTCGATGCCCGCAGCCAATACCACAGAGGCCCGGTGCGATGGACTGCGGCAGCACCGGTCGTCAGGTTCGCGCTGACACAGAAATACGGCAGCACAAGGTCTTCGATGTCGCGAGAGCCGAACGAGTCCTGCAACAGACGTGACTGCTTCCGTCCCGACACCAGACTGATCACCGGCAGTGTCCAATCGGACAACGGGTTGGTGTCATAGAACGCTTGCCGGAACACTTCGATCATTTCTTCGGTCGACCAGTCTGCAGCGAGTCCGGCGCCGATCACGGCGCCCATGGACGTGCCACCCACGGCATCGATCTCGAAGCCGGCCTCCCGAAGCGCCTTGATCACGCCGAGATGCGCGAAGCCGCGTGCACCGCCGCCGGACAGCACGAGTCCAAGTCCTTGCTGGCACAGCAGTCGTGCAATGCGCCCGACGTCGGGTTCATCGCGAACATGGTGCAGTCGAACGTGCGGGCGCGCCTTCAGCCAGCGCTTGCCTGCGCCAAGACGTGGCTTGCCCGTATGCAGCAAGACCAGATGTTCGGGGCGAGGTGCATCCGGGTGCGGGACCGGTTGCAGGACTTCGGAGAATGCAGCGGGTGTTTCGTCGGCACGTGCAAGCAGCAACCAGGCGTCGGCCTGGCGACGGCAGCGTTCGCGCCAGGGTCCGGTCTCCTCGTCAGCCAGATACAAGACGAACCGCGCCTCGCGCTCCTGTTCCTCAAACCACTCCGGTGGATGCCCGGAATCGCTGCTGGTCAACAGGCGAACCCGGCCAAACCGCGCAAGGCGCATCAACAGCTGCGATGCGAAGTCACGCAGCGGGACGCCGCCACATTGAGGCAACAGCGCGATCGTCCGCGGCGCGGTGTCGTATCGACGTGCGCCGCCCTCGCTGGAGCGCTTCAGCGCCAGCCGAGCCAGTCCAAGCAGCGCTTGCGGAAAACGCTCAGCCAGCATGTCCAGGTGGCTGCCCGGCAAGCGAAGCAGCAACGAGTCGCGTAAAGCCCGGACGGTTGCCACCCGAGGTCTGGCAGTGAGAACGCCCAGTTCCCCGACACTCTCGCCGGCAAACATTTCACCGATGCCCTGGATCTCGCCATCTCGACGCCGGAATGCACCGAGTGAGCCTTGGGCGATCAGGTAGACCGCATCCGCGGCCTCACCCTCATAGAACAGAACTTGCCCGCCGGGCAGGGACATCCAACTGCAGCCTTCGGCCAGCAAGTCACGTGCTTCGTCAGGCAGCCCCTGGAACCAGGGCAGCCCGTCGAGCAGTTTGCGCGCTCGCGCAAATTCGGGAGTCAGGTGGTCCATGGTCGAAAAGGATCGGTCATCATGCCGCCATCTTGTCGGAAGCGGCGGCGAGTGCCAAGCGGGCTGAGCATTGGTCGAGGATCTTCGGCCCGCCACTGAGCTGTGGGAGCGGCTTCAGCCGCGATGTTTGCAGCCTGTCCGCAGTCACCTTATGGCGGCTGAAGCCGTGTTTGCCTAAACCACTCCCACCCCTCCCCGAACATCGGGGAGGGCTATGGCCAGTCCGAAGCTTCGTCGCAGCTTCCAAAATCTGTTGGCCTGAGGAACGCTCGTCTCGCGGCGGTGTCTCACTGTGGGAGCGCCCACAGAATTCATGGGTCAGTCCGCCGGCACGGTGCGTGTCTGCGCCCACTCTCGCAGGCCCTCAACCTTTTCCGACATCAGCACGGAGAGCGGTTTGGTGTTCGCCAGCTCAGCCAGGATATGCGTCTGCGCCAACATCCGGCCTTCGGCGTGGGCGGCATACAACGACGCGACGATTGCCTGCTCGATCTCGGCGCCGGAGAATCCTTTGCTGGCATCGATCAGGGCGGTGAGTTCGAAGCCCTGCCAATCCAGGTCACGTTTCTCGAAATGGATCCGGAAGATTTCGTCGCGAGCGGCTTCGGCCGGCAGGTCGATGAAGAAGATCTCGTCGAAGCGACCCTTGCGCAGCAACTCAGGCGGCAGACGAGATACGTCGTTCGCCGTGGCCACCACAAACACGGGCTTCTTGCGTTCGGCCATCCACGTCAACAGGCTGCCGAGCACACGCTTCGACACGCCATCGTCGCTGTCCGAGGTCGCCAGGCCTTTTTCGATTTCATCGCACCACAGGACGCAAGGGGACAAAGCTTCCGCGTTGGCCAACGATTGCCGAAGATTACGTTCGGTTTCGCCGTGATACTTGTTGTAGAGCGCACCGAAGTCGAGCCGGACGAGCGGCACGCCAAAACTGCCGGCTACGGCTTTCGCAGCCAGCGACTTGCCGCAACCCTGGACACCCAGCAACAACATGCCCTTCGGCGGGTCCAGACCGGGTGACTTGATGTCGCCGGTAAACACTGCGCGGCGCAATTCCACCCAACGTTTCATGCGCGTGAGCCCGGCGACATCGGCAAACGCCGCCGTATCGAATTCGAAATGCAGCAAGCCGTCGCGGTTCAACAACTCGAACTTGAGCTTGGCCAATTCGGGCAGATCACTCTTGCCGATCGCGCCATCCCGGAAAATGAGTTGCCGGCCGATCGTGCGGGCGTCGGCCAGTTTCAGGCCCATCAGGTTGCGCACGATCAATTTGAAGGCCTCG
>JBEIPT010000238.1:0-6035 GCA_040376895.1 Lysobacteraceae bacterium
AGCCCTGCTGCGGAGTTATGGCGTGACACTGCCCTGAACTGAAGCAATCCGGCGCAGACGCTCATCACGCATTGCCTGGCCGATCTGTTCGCCACGGAGCCCGGCAGCGAGCCAGGGTTCCGCGGTGACCTCCCGCGCCGCCACGTATGCCGCACGCATGGGTGCCGCGCTTGCATAGTCGTCACTGGCACCGGCTCGTCCTGCCTTGTCGGCCGCGCAAGCCAGCAACACGTCCTCGACCGTTTCCGGCCGCCGGAACGTGTCGAGGCGCTCGAGCAGTTCCAGACGGGTTCCCGGACGAAGCTCGGCGAAACGATGCACGTTCAGATGTTCCCGGCAGACCAGTTCGGCGAGTCGCGCCAGTTCCGTCGGCGCCCGCAGACGGGCATTGCAGGATTGGACAGCCGGAATACCGGCGTGTTCGTGGCCTACGTGTTTCGGCAACAGATCCCGTGCCGTCAAGGCTTTGCCGAGATCGTGAAGCAGCACGGCATACGCCACACGGCTGTTGCCTGGCGCCAATCGCGCGCTGGCTTCGAGTGTCATTTCCAGATGGACACCGCAGTCGTACTCCGGGTGGTACTCGATCCGCTGCGGCACGCCATACAACGCATCGAGTTCCGGAAACACCACGCGCAACGCGCCACCGCGTCGGAGCACCCGCACAAAAGCGGCGGGGCTCGGCTCGGCCAGCGCACGCAGCAACTCGGTGCAGACACGTTCCGGCACCAGGTGCTCCAACTCACCGTCGGCCACCATCTGGCGGATCAGCTCAAACGTCTCCGGTGCAACGCGAAAACCGAGCGGCGCATAACGCGCGGCAAAACGGGCAAGCCGCAGCACGCGTACCGGATCCTCGCCGAACGCGGGCGAGACATGGCGCAACCAGCGATCGGCCAGATCACGCAGGCCATTGTGGGGATCGATCAGTCGTCCGTCTTCCGCCTCGGCGATGGCGTTGATCGTCAAGTCGCGTCGCAGGAGGTCCTGTTCGAGCGTGACACTTTCGTCGCTGAGCACCGTAAAGCCGCGATAACCACGCCCGGATTTGCGTTCGGTGCGCGCCAGCGCATGCTCTTCTTTCGTGGCCGGATGCAGGAACACCGGGAAGTCCTTGCCGACGGGTTGGTAACCCAGCGCCTCCATCTGCTCCGGGCGTGCACCGACGACGACCCAGTCGCGGTCCTTGACCGCGCGGCCCAACAAACGGTCGCGGACTGCGCCGCCGACCAGATAACGCTCAAGAGTGCTCATCGTGAAATCTTTATACAGTTCACACAAAATTGATTTTTCGTTGACAATACCCGTGTTGATCTAAGCGCCGGAACATATTCTACGAGCCTAGTTCATGTCGGCCCGAATCACGCCCATCCTGCTGACCGCCTTGATCGGATGGCTAATGCCGTCCGCAGTCAGCCACGCAGCTGAACAAGGCCGGATTCTCGCCACCGGTGGTTTGCTCAACGCCGAAGGGTCCGGCGGCGGCGGTTTGCTACCCTGGTCGACGCTGGCCGGACTCAGCACCGATCCCGGGACAGACTGGCTGACTGGCGCCAGTCACGTACAACTGGACGATTATGCGCTCACCACGGTGGCCGTTGCCGGCTCCTGGAATGATCGCGCGGAGTGGAGCATCGCACGCAGTCGGCTCGAAATCGACACCAATCCTGGTCGCCTCGCTATCGAGCAGACCATCATCGGTGGCAAGTGGCGGCTGGCCGGGGATCTGATCTATGGGAAAACCCCGCAGGTCTCTGTCGGGGTCCAGGCGAAGTTCCTGCATGATGACGCCCTCGCCCGCGCGCTGGGCGCACAGCGCGACTTCGGGCTCGATTTTTATCTTGGTGCGTCCCGCCTGATTCTGGACGGTCCGTTTCACCGCAATTGGTTGATGGCCGCGAACGTCCGTGCCAGCCGCAGCAATGAACTAGGTTTTCTCGGATTCGGCGGTGATGAATCGGACGACTACCGATTGTCCGGTGAATTCTCCACGGCGCTGTTCCTGAATCCCAATTGGGCCATCGGTGCGGAGTTCAGGCACAAACCCGACAACCTGAACGCCATCAATGAAAGCAACTGGTGGGATGGCTTCGTCGCCTGGTTCCCCAACAAACGCGTCAACGTGGCCCTTGCGTACGTCAACGCTGGCACCATCGCCGGCAAGAATCATCAGGATGGATTGTATGTCTCGGTCAATGTCGATCTTTGAGCACGGGCAATCGAACTGGATCCGGTCGATGCGGACCGGGCTGGTCCTGTGCGTGCTTCTGCTGGTGTGTGCGTGTGCACATACCGAACAGCGAAGCAGCCTGTACCAGGACCTGGGCGGAGAACAGGGTGTGGCACAGATGATCGACGAGATCGTTCTCGAGTTGCATGCCGACCCCAAACTCGCCGACCTGTTCACCGAAACCGATGACGACTACTTCAAGGAACGCCTGAACGAACAAGTTTGCATGCTGACCGGCGGTGGCTGCGAATACACCGGGCTCGACATGCCCGAGGCGCACAGCGGCATGGATCTCTCAGCCGCTCAATTCAACGATTTCGTCGAAGCCTGTCGACGCGCGATGACTCGCGCCGGCGTACCGGTTGGCAACCAGAACCGCCTGCTCGCGATTCTGGCACCGATGCGGACCGACGTGATTCACCAATAGGTCACTGTCGCGACAACTGCTCGTCGAGACTCTCGCGCAGATGTTTCTCGGCTGCCACTGCATCACCCTGACGCCATGCGATACGCGCCAATCGTCGGTGCGCGATCTGCCGCAATAGCGGATCGGCACTCCGGTCCAAGAGACCTTGATACATCAGTACCGCGCTCTCGATTTTGCCTTGTCGGCGATAGAGGCGCTCGAGTGTCAACGCATCGCGCGCGGCGGGTGGCAAGCCCATCACCCGTTTCGCCAGCAGCAATCTGCCAGTGTGTGCGGCTCGGTGATGTTTCTCCATCGCCATTGAGGCGCGGAGCGGGCCGACCCCGGATCGGTGCGCAGCAACGTCGGTCGAAAAGAACGAACTCAATACTCCGGCGAGTATCGGCAACAACAGAAACGAGGATCTGTTCATGGTTTGCTCCAGCATGAGTGACTGTCGCGGCACCAAGCCATCGACATGTCCACTACAACGCGGCAAACCCCGGCGCGTTGACGTGCGGGATCAATTGTCCCAACTCGCTCCGAAACACAACCAATCGCCATCCACTTTGTGCCAATGGCTTTCGATTTCGAGTTGCTCGCTGCGCTCCGGTATCAATCCGGCGCCGCCCAACACGATTGCGCGAGTGACCACTGTTGCGCGATCACCATGAAGGGTTACGTTGTCACTGGTGCGCGTGATCGAAATACTCTCGTTCCGCACCATCAGGCCGACCAGGGTTGAATGCAGTTGCCGTCGATCGATACCGCCGCTGCCGGAAACAAATTCCTCCGACACGTGATCCATGAAATCTCCGGGCTGATGGGTCTCCAGCGCCGATTCCATGGCATCGATGGCCGTGACGATACGAACCTCATCGGGTTCGCCGGCACAAGCGGCAAGACCCGCCAGCAGCACCAGTACAAGCAGACGGAATAATCTACGGAGTGGCATCATGGACATGTGCTGATCATGGCGCTTATGACCATTTCGGGGCAAATGAGTTCCTGAACGGACCAGTTCAGGAAGCGGCCGATACCATGCGGCGCCTGATGACTCCGACATCTCTCGCACAGCCGACCATACGCGCTTCGCTCCTGATGTGTGTCAGTGCTGTGTTCTTCGCGCTGATGGCGGTGATGATCCGGCTGGCATCCACCGAACTGCACCCTTTCCAGATCGCGTTCTTCCGTTGTTTCTTCGGTTTCGTGTTCACGATACCCCTGGTTTGGCACCATGGCCGATCGATCCTGCGCACCGACCGCTTTGGCCTGTATCTCGTTCGCTGCGGCATCGGCATCTTCTCGATGCTGTCCGGGTTCTGGGCGGTCGTCCACCTGCCGCTGGCACAGGCCGTCGCGCTGACCTATTCGACGCCGCTGTTCGTCACCATCGGTGCGGCGCTGATCCTTCATGAGGTAGTCCGTGCGCGCCGCTGGACCGCAGTGCTGGTCGGCTTCGCAGGCGTACTGGTCATCGTTCGGCCGTTCGGGATCGACATCTCTCTGGCCACTTGGGTTGCGCTCGCTTCGGCTGCACTCAGCGCAGCGGTGTCGATCAGCATCAAGTTCCTGTCGCGCACCGAAAGACCCGACACCATCGTGTTCTACAGCACAGCGATCTGGGTGCCGCTGGCACTCGGTCCGGCGCTGTACGTCTGGATCACGCCGACCGGCTGGACCTGGGCCTGGGTCGTTCTGGCAGGATTGTTCGGCACACTCGGGCACATGTTCTGGACCCGCGCCTACAAACTGGGCGACGCCTCGGCGCTGACGCCCATCACCTATCTGCAGTTGCCCATCGTCACGGTCTTCGCATGGATCCTGTTTGACGAGGTACTGGACCGGTACACCTTGATCGGTGCCTTGATCGTCTTCGCGAGCAACCTGTACATCGCGCATCGGGAAAGTCAGATTGCCAGGCGGGCCATCACGGATGCCGAGATCGGCGCAGATACGAGCTCATCGCGCTGATCCTGCATATTTCGATCGCTCATGGATTGTGCGGACCGAGTCGTATCAAGCTATAACATGACTTTTGGCACATCCGATCAAAATCGGAACGGCAGACGCTCGGGTCTGACCGGGGCCTCGGCATGTATGCCGAGGATCAGCCCGACCGAGACCTGTCCCAAATGTCATGGAGCGAGGGAAAGTCATGACCAAACGCTTGTTCGTCACACTGACACTCGGGTTGACCTTGCTGCTTCCTGCAGCAACGGCAATTGCCGCCCCGCGACCGGTTGAAACCCTTGAAGTGGCGATTGCCGACATTCGCGCCGGCCTGGAACCGGGCGGCAAATATGACTACGTACCGAAGATCGATCGTCGGGACATCGAGGAACAGCTCAACATCATGGCGAGCCTGTTGCGCGGAGTCGATGCGATCGAGGACATGAACCAGCGCCGGAAGATCCGTCTGTTCAACGCCCAGGAACGTGTCAACGGCCTGTTGCTGCAGGCGGAAGGCGCCCGCACGGTATGCGAGTCGACGAAAGTCACCGGCAGCCACATGACCAGCACTGTCTGCATGACTCAAGCCGAAAAGGAAGCCGCCAAGGACACCACGTCGCGGACATGGCTCAACTATCTCCGCGGCGCAAAAGGACCCTCGGGCTGAGGCCGAGGGAAAACGAGGCGCGATCGGGGAAACCGGGCGTGCCACGCAAAACAACAACCGGCCACCTCAGGACCGGGATGACCATCGGAGTACGACATGAAAGTTACCTATACCTTGCTGTTCGCAATTGGACTGACCCTCGCAGGATCCGCCGACGCCTTCATGGCCAAGCAGCCGAGCCCTGCCATTCCGAAACAATACGCCGCCACCGAATTCGACATCATCGCGAAGTCGATCCGCATCCAGATGGAGCCGGGCGGCCGTTTTGCCTATGTGCCGAACATTGATCGCCCGGCGATTGAAGACACCCTCACGGAAATGAGCCGATTGCTGGATGGTGTCGAAGTCATCGAGGAGTTGGCGGACGCCGACCGAATCCGTCTGTTCAATGCCCAGGAGAAGGTCAATGGTCTGCTGCTGCAGCATGATGGCGACCGCCTCGTCTGCGAGAAGACAAAAGTCACCGGCAGCCATCGTCCACGCACGGTCTGCATGACCTACAACGAGCGTCGTGCTGCACGCGAAACAGTTGAACGCACGATCAACAACATGCAGCGCACGCAGATGCCACCCGACTCGGCGGGCCGTTGATGTCATCTCGCTTGCTCACCGCCCTGCTGTGGTCCCTGCTGGCTGGCATGTCGCTCAGCGAGCAGGCTTCGGCTGGACGCAAGCAGGATCCGTGGCCCGCCCGTACGCCCCCGCCCCCATAGGGGGAATTAACCCAACAACCCCCCACCCACCCCGCAGGCGAGTACGACCGCGGCCGGTAAGCCAAC
>JBEIPT010000170.1:0-7712 GCA_040376895.1 Lysobacteraceae bacterium
GGACCGGCCTGTCGCCGGTGTGTTCGTGATGGCCTTGCCTTTGTCCTTGCCCGGTTTTGATCGTCCTTTCGATCTGGCTCCGGTGCCCGCCGCCGTGGTGCATGGCTGGGACGATGAATTGATACCGGCCCGCGCGGTGATCGAGTTCTGCGAACGGCGGCGGATCGACCTGCAGCTGGTGCCCGACAGCCATCGGCTGACGGAATTTGTAATGCCGATTGCCGAACGATTCGGCGCTTTTTTGGGACGGTTTTGAGCCATGGATTTTTTTGCCACTTGTGCCCGCGGGCTCGAAGAACTGTTGCGCACCGAACTGGTGTCGCTGGGCATCACCGACGCCAAGGCATCCGGCTCCGGCGTGCGTTTTCGCGGACCACTCGCCCACGGCTACCGTGCGATGCTGCATTCGCGACTGGCCAGCCGCGTGCTGCTGACGCTCGGAGAATTCAACGCCGAAACCGCCGATGATCTGTATGAAGGCGCCAGTGCGATCGAGTTCGAAAAGCACCTCGCACCCGGCACCACGTTTGCGGTGTATGCCCATGGCGGTAACCGCGAGCTGACGCACAGCCAGTTCATCGGCTTGAAGGTCAAAGACGCACTGGTCGATCGCCTGCGCCAGAAAACCGGTTCCCGCCCGACGGTCGACGTCGAACATCCGCACGTGGCGTTCGACGCGCTTGTGCGTGGTGACACGGCCGTCGTTTCGCTGGATCTGACCGGCCCACCGTTGAACCAGCGCGGCTACCGCCGACAGGCGGGCGAAGCGCCGTTGCGTGAAACCTTGGCAGCAGCTTTGTTGCTGCGCGCAGGCTGGCCCGAATTGGCTGCTCAGGGCGGTTCGTTCGTGGATCCGTTCTGTGGTTCCGGCACCTTGTTGATCGAAGCCATCTGGATGGCGGCCGATGTCGCACCGCTGCTCGGTCGCAGCCGGTTCGGGTTCGAGCACTGGCCGAACCATGATGCGGCGTTATGGCAACAGATCCAGGAAGCGGCTGCCGAACAGGCGCGCAACGGTCTGCGCAATCTCAAGGCGCGGGCGTTCGGTTTCGACCGCGACCCGGAAGCGGTCGCCAGCGCACAACACAATGTCCGCCACGCCAACCTCAACGGCTTCATCCAGATCAGCAAGCAGGACATCGCACACCTGCCCCGCCTGCCGGGCGCAACGGGCCTGATCCTCAGCAATCCACCTTACGGCGAACGATTGTCCGAACACGAAGCGCTGATGCCGGTCTATCGTCGGTTTGGCGATCGCACCCGGTTCTACATCGACGCCGAAGCACCAGCCGACGCGCCTCATTGGCGTGCCGCATTGATCACGTCCGATCCCGCACTCGCCAAAGCCACCGAACTTCGGTACGACAAACGTTACGCGTTCCTCAATGGAGCGATCGATTGTGCGTTGTACACGTTCGAACTCACCGCCCAGGCACAGGCCGCGTATGTGGCAAAACCGGTGGTGCTGTCGGAAGCCGCGGAAGGATTCCGGAATCGCCTGCGCAAGAATCTCAAGCGCCTGGCGCCGCGCCTGAAACGTGAGGGCATCACCTGTTACCGCCTGTATGACGCCGATCTGCCCGACTACTCGGCCGCCGTCGACATCTACGGCAGCGCCGTGCACATCCAGGAATACGAGGCGCCCAAAACCATCGAACCGCAAACGGCGCAGCGCCGATTGAAGGAACTCACCACCATCGTCGCCGAGGAACTGGCGGTGCCGCGCGAGGTGATCAGCGTCAAGACCCGACGCAGTCGCACGCGCGAAACCCAATACGAAAGACAGGACGACAGCCAGCGCTTCATGGTGGTCGAAGAAGGCGGGCTGAAGTTCCGCGTGAACCTGTTCGACTATCTGGACACCGGCCTGTTCCTCGACCATCGTCCCTTGCGTGCACTCGTTCGGGAACGGGCCCGCGGCAAACGGTTCCTCAACCTGTTCTGTTACACCGCAAGCGTGAGCATCTACGCCGCCGACGGTGGTGCCGTCAGCACCACCAGTGTCGACCTGTCGCGCACCTACCTGGAATGGGCCAGCGAAAACTTCGAGCTGAACGGATTTGACGGTGCCGAACATCGCCTCATCCAAGGTGATGTGATGAGTTGGCTGGCGGCCGAGACGGCCAAGTACGATCTGATCTATGTCGATCCACCGACGTTCTCGAACTCCAAGCGCGCCGAGGATTTCGACGTGCAACGCGATCATGTGGCCTTGCTTGAAGCCTGCTTCAACCGGTTGGCATCGGGCGGCAAGATCCTGTTCTCGAACAACAACCGCCGTTTCAAGCTGGACCTCGAAGCCTTGGCGCCATTCGACATCCACGACATCACCGCCAGGACGATTCCCTTCGATTTTGCCCGTGACGGGCGGATTCACCATTGCTTCGAGCTGGGACGGAAATGATGGTGCAGCACGCGCCGGTCACGCCCAGACGATGGCGTGCCTGGCTCGAAATACGATTGGACATTGGCATCGGCCTCACCGTGGCCGGTCTGATGTTGCCGTGGCTCAGTGCCGCCGCCCAATCGATGGACCTGGGTGCACTGCCCTGGCTGATCGATCTGGGCGCCCACTGGCAGGTTCCGATCTCGGTGCTGCTCGCGCTGTGTGTTCTGGTGCGGGTCTTGTTGGGCGCCCCCAATCGATTGCTCGTTCTGGCGATGCTGGCCTTGCCTTGGTTCATCGCGCTGCCCCGCATGGAAACTGCGGGCGAGACACCCGGCCCAAGCTTGCGCGTCGCGAACGTCAATCTGCATGTCAGCCAAACCGACGCCCAGGGGCTGCGCGAGTTCCTTGATCGCGAACAACCGGAAGTGGTGGTGCTGGTCGAATTGAACGAAACCATGGCCACACAGATCGCGACCTGGACCGACTATCCGGAACAGCACCTGGTGCCCGAAAACAGTCCGTTCGGTATTGGCGTGATCAGCCGTCTCGCACTGCAGTCCGCAAGCACCATTCGCGATTCCAACGATCTCGCCGAAATCGACGCAATCGTTCGCGTCGCCGACCAACCCGTGCTGCTGACGGCCGTCCATCCGATGCCGCCCCTCTCCAGCAGTTGGCATCGTGCGCGACTGACCAAGCTGATGGCGCTGGTCGAGCGACAGCAACAACATACCGGACCGCGGCTGATGGTCGGCGATCTGAATGCGTCACCGTGGTCATCGGCGATGGCGGCAGTGCGCTCCGATTATCGTCGCGCGAACACCTTCACCCCCACCTGGCCCAACCGCAACTTCGGCTGGTTCGGCATCCCCATCGACCTCGTCCTGGCCAGTTCACACTGGCAAGTGCAATCGTTTGACGTGGCGGAGTCGTTCGGCTCGGACCATCGACCGGTGGTCACCACGCTACGCTTGAGTGCTGCGTCTGACCGCAGTGACGAACCCACCGATCTTGACCTGGAGCATCGCCCATGAGCATCACCGACCAGATTTCGGCGATCCAGCGCCTGGTGATGGCGCAGCAGTTCGATGCGGCCTTGACCGAAGTTTCGGCTCTGACCCGCATTGCCGGCAAAGACCCCAGTGCCTTGGCCTTGCATGCGCACATCCTGCGCAGACTCGGCCGGGCGAACGATGCCATTGAACTGCTGGCGCGCGTCCTACGATTGAACGACCGAATCCCGAATGCCTGGCTGGAATTGGCTCGTTGTCACCAGATGCTCCAGAACCTGGTGGCTGCGCACGAGGCTGTTCGTTCGGCGATTGCGCTGCAGCCCAATTCGACTGCCGCCCATGCACTCGCTTTCGATATTGCCGAGCTCCAAGGTGACCTGGAATTGGCGGATTCCGCATTCCTGCAGCTACTGCGCGTCGACTCGCGCGCAATCGAGCGCAGGCTTGCAATGGGTAACCAGAGTTTTGATCGCGGCAATTTCGATAGGGCGGCTTGGCACTTCGCTGCGTTCGTGAAACACGCGCCGTCACGGGTAGATGGATACCTGAACCTCGCCGCCGCCCAAGCTCAACTCGGAGCGCTGAAACACGCGTCGGAAACACTCGAGCTGGGCATCCGGAATGCCCCGAACGATGCCCGACTGCTTGCTCGCCTTTGTGAACTGGACGAAGGTGTGGGCGAAACACCGGCAAATCGGATCGCCCATTGCCAGGCGTTGTTGCAACTGGAGCCCGGGCATGAACAGGGCCGGTTTCTGCTCGCCTGTGCACACCTGGCGGCGTTCGAGTTCGAGGCGGCGCGACGCGAACTGGATGGTCTGGTGGCCACCGCAGCGTTGCCGTGGCCGGCGCTGTGGGTGCGCGCCCACTACCCTGCCAACCCGGTTTATCCGGATGTCTCGGCAACCTTGGCCTATCGCGCCGACCTCAGGGCCATGATCACGCAGTTGGAAACCGATCTGGCTGATGGACGGATCGACGCCGCACTGGCCGCCCGCATGTTGGCCTCTTGCCCCAACTATTTCCTCGGGTACCTGAACGATCTCGATTTGATCCTGCCTGTCGGCTACGCAACCGCACTCCGCAAACTTTCCCTGCAGAGCGGCCTGCGCGATGCCGAACCATCGACAGCGCGACAAGCGGACGAACCGGCGCGGCGACGTGTCGTCATCGTCTCGGCCCATCTTTGGAGACACTCCGTGTCGCGAGTCTGGCGCGAGCTGCTGTGTGCCTTGCCGCGGGATGAGTTCGAGCTTCGATTGGCCGATCTGACCGGAACCGAAGACGATTCGACGCAGCTTTGGCGATCACGCGCCGACCACTGGGAAACCGGCAGCCGAAGCATCGAAGCGTGGCGCGACTGGATCGCGGCACAACACGCCGATGTGATCGTGTATCCCGACATCGGCATGGAGCCGATTACCCAGGCGCTTGCCTGTCTTCGCCTGGCACCGATTCAGGTGACCACGTGGGGACATCCGGTCAGCACCGGTCAATCGTCCATCGACTTTTTCCTCGGCAGCGACCTGGCTGAACCCGAGGGCGCTGACCGACACTATTCCGAGCGACTCGTCCGGATTGCCGGTCTCGCAGCCTCCTATCGCCTGCTGATCCCTGAATGGCACGGCTTTGCGCCGCCGAAACAACGCACTCGTCTGGTCTGTCTGCAGAACGCATTCAAGCTGATGCCGGAACAGGATGATGCCTTTGTGCGCATCCTCGACGGGATACCCGATGCCGAGCTGTATCTGGTCGCCAGCAGCCATGGGCAAGCCCTTCACAGCATCGAAACCCGACTGCGGCAACGACTTACGCCCGAGCAGAACACGCGGCTGTTCGTTCTCGGATTTCTGGATTACCCGGACTACCACGCGCTGCTCACGAGCGCCGATCTCGCGCTGGACTCCTGGGGCTGGTCCGGAGGACTGACCTCACTCGATGCCTTGTGCCTCGGCGTACCGGTGCTGACGCTGCCGGGCGAATTGATGCGCGGCCGCCAAACCTATGCCGCCCTGAAGAAACTCAACGTGCCTGAACTGATTGCCGAATCCCGCGAGGATTACGTGGTTCGCGCCATCCAGCTGGGTCGCGACGCCACGGCCCGTGCGGCACTCGTGAAACGGCTTGAATCGGCACGCGACATCATCGAAAACGACGTCGACGCCCGTCGCGACGTGATCCACTTCTTCCGAAATCCGAGAGCATCCGCATGACACCCGAACAGCGCAAAGAAGTCTGGCTCAAGGCGCAAAGCGCGCTCCAGCAATCCCAATGGGCCACTGCCGAACCCTTGCTGCGCGAATTGGTCGCTGACGATGCCAGCGACTATGCCGCACAAGTGAATCTGGGCGCTTGCCTGATCCAGATGAATCGCCTGCCGGAAGCCGAAATGCAGACGCTTCTGGCGATTACCGCAGGCCACACGACCGCTCTGCTGATGCAACGTCATGCGCAGTTGATGCATGCGGTGGATCGTCCAATCGAAGAGCGATTGACGCAGGCGGAACAATGGCTGAAACATTTCCCGGAAGACCCGCAGGCACATATTGCAGCGGCGTTTGCCGAACGAGCACTCGGCCGGTTCGGCGCGGCGCGTCAACGCTGGTTGCAGGTTCTGAAGCGCGATCCCCGACATATCCTCGCTGCCTGGGCTCAGTTTCAATTTCCGCAGGAACTGGTGGCCGCCGATGCGCAGGCGATGGCGGCCTATCGCCAGCAATTCGACCAGGGCCTGGAAACATTCGCGCAGTTGCAGTTCTCGAACGACGACACCTTGCCACGACGCGCACTGGATGCGCTCGGCTCGACTGTCCCGTTCCATCTGGCCTATCTGCCGGAGACGGATGTGGCGCGCGCGCAGCGTTATGGCAAACAGCTGCGCCGACTTGCGCTCGCTGCGGGTTCGCGGGACCGCGCTGGTTTCACGCGCGTCAAACGTGCGGCCCCGCGTGTGGTCGTGTTCAGTGCGCACCTGCACCAGCATTCCGTCTCGCGTGTCTGGCGCGATCTGCTGATCGACGCCAGCAAGGGCTGCGAACTGATCGTCGTACATGCCGGAAACATCGAAGACGAATCGATCCAGCGTTGGCGCGAAGCGGGTGTTGAAGTGGTCCAGGGCTTGCAGAACATCGTGCAGTGGTCGCGCGTGCTGCATCGACTCGACCCCGACATCCTGATCTTCACCGACCTCGGGTTGGAGCCGCTGAGCAACGCACTGGCGTCGATCCGCCATGCGCGTCGCCAATACGCGACCTGGGCACACCCGATGGGCAGTGGCCTCGAGACCATCGATGGTTTCCTGAGCAGCGATCTGGTGGAGCCGGCCGACGCACAATCCCACTATCGGGAGAAGCTGATCCGTTTGCCCGGGCTCGCGTCGAGTTATCGGTTTCCGATCGCCAATCCGGACGCCACCGCAATTCCTGCCGCCACTGATGCGCGCCACATCGCCTGCCTGCAGATCGGCTACAAGCTCACGCCCGATCAGGACCCCGTGTGGTCTGCCCTGCTCGACCTCGCCCCCGACCTGCATCTGCACCTCACGCCCAATCTGATGCCGGTAGGTGTCGAACAGATCCAACGTCGGATCGGCGCGAGCGTCGGTTCCGGTCGTGCTGCCCGGATCGAATGGCACGATGTCATGCCGTTCAATGATTACGTCGCGCACGTTCGCCGGATGCACGTCATCGTCGATACCGAACATTTCTCTGGTGGCTTGACGCATGCCGACGCGCTGTCACTCGGTGTGCCGGTCGTGACCATCGAAGGCAACAGCCTGCGAGCCCGACAGACCGCGGCCATGTTGCGTTTGATCGATCTGCCCGAATTGGTCTGTGCCGATCGGGCTGCATTGATTGCCACGGTCCGTCGCCTGCTCGCGGACACTGCCTGGCATGAATCGATCCGCGCACGTCTGCACGCCAACCGCAACCGCCTGATCGGCCACGCCGACGCGGCGCGTGCCCTGAACATTCTGCTGCTCGGCGGCAAGGCCTGAGGTCGATATGAATGAGCGAACCCCGACTCTGCCGGCACTGACACCGGCCCCCGCGACCGAAATCGGCAGCATCCGCATGGCGACCGGATGGGGCATCCGTGATCCGCAGCGGTTCTGGGCCTTGTTGGCCGAAGCCAGCAAACTGGTCGATCCCGGCGTGTTCATCGGCGACAACATGTTCGTCTGGATGCGCAACATGTCGGCACTCGACGACCAGGCGTTCATGGCTTCCTGGAAAGCCAACGCCACCAATCCGTCCGACCAGGCCATCCTGTGGCGCCGCCATGTGCTGTGCACCGTGGCCTACCACGCC
>JBEIPT010000308.1:0-4690 GCA_040376895.1 Lysobacteraceae bacterium
ATCCCAGCGTTCCTGTATTTCGCGCTGCTCGGCCATCGATTCGAACAGCACGGTCGAGGCGCGATGCAGGGGGACGCTGACGGTGCGGGGAGTGTGTTCGACGCTACGGCCGAGCTGGGTGAGTTTGGTGTCTTTTTTCATCTTTGATTAGTCAATGCTGCAATTTTTTGCACCACCCTCACCCGGCCTTCGGCCACCTTCTCCCGCAAGCGGGAGAAGGATCCAAGCGTCGCGGCTGACGCCGCTGCTACAACTCGGTGCGGACCTCGAACAGTTCGGGGAAGAACGTCAGTTCCAAGGCTTTGCGCAGGAACGCCACGCCGGACGATCCGCCCGTGCCACGGCGATAACCGATGATCCGTTCCACCGTCTTCATGTGGCGGAAGCGCCACTGCTGGAACGACACTTCGACATCAACCAACTGTTCACATAGGTGGTACTCCTCCCAATACTGCTCGGTGTTGGAATAGATGGACTTGTAGATGGGCAACAAGGCATCGTGGCGTTGCCATGGCATCGAGAAGTCCCGCTTCAGGATTTCGTCTGGAATCTTGTGGCCACGCCTGGCCAACCAGTGCAGGAACTCGTCATAGAGACTGGGCGCTTCGAGTACAGCACGCAGCTCAGCCTGATCCTCGGGCTGATGACCGAACACCTTCAGCATGTCGGCATTCTTGTTGCCGAGCATGAATTCGATCATGCGGTACTGCAACGACTGGAATCCGGACGCCGGACCGAGCACATGACGGAATTGCAGGTACTCGCTCGGCGTGAGTGTTTCCAGCACCGCCCATTGTTCGAGCAGTTGCTTCTGCACTTGTTTGACGCGCGCCAGCACCTTCAGAGTGAAGTCGACCCGATCCTCGCGCAGATTGGAAAGTGCCGCTTTCATCTCGTGGATGATCAGCTTCATCCACAATTCCGACACCTGATGCTGGATGATGAACAACATCTCGTCATGATGCGGCGGTGACGACAGCGGCACCTGCGACGTCAGCAGCCGTTCGAGCCCGAGATAACCACCATAGGTGGTGCGGTCAGCAAGCTCGGTTTCGATCCCTGCTTCGAGGTCACGTTTATTCTGTTCGGTCATGGCAGCACCCGTCGCCGGAAAGACAAGCTCGCGATTATGCCGCCTATTGCCGCGGAACTCTGCAGCACGCGTTTGAATCGACTTACTCCTCTGCGATCAGCCGGTGCACCACGGCCATCTCTTCGTCGATGCCGGCACGCTGAGCATCGAAGGTGCGGGTCACGGCCACATCCGGAACAATCGGCGCATCAGGCGTCTCTGCCGCATAGCGGGTAGCCAGCAGCGGAATGTCCACGGCCACACCGGAGTTCGGCAGATTGACCCAGGCCAGTTGGCCGCCACTCAAGCCACGCCGGTTGCCCCCGGTGCTTTGGCCGACCAGCGTCGCGACACCCTTGTCCTGAGCCAGCTGCGCGAACTGGAAAGTGGCGGAACTGTTCTCGCCACCGATCAGCAGGAATACCTTGCCGCGAAACTGCGGCGCGATCGGCTCGAAGGTTTGTTTGCCATAGGCCCGCGGCAGGAACTCAAGCATGCCTGTCTGGGGCCCATCGGTGATGGGACGCACCTGCCCGGTCCGGTCGAAGAACCCGAAGTCCCAAGTGTCGAGATATCGGGCCAGGATGTAGGGCACCCGTTCGTACCGGGTGGCAGATTGATTGGATTCAAATTGGATCGGCTCATCGATCAAGTGCTGCACGATCCGCGCACCGATCGCTCCGTCACCGCCTTCGTTCTCGCGGATGTCGATGACCAGCGTGGTCACGTTTTGCGCCACCATCGACTCGAACGACTGCTTCAGAAAGCTTTTCCAATCGAAGTCGCTGTTCCAGAACGAGAAGGTCGGCAATGTCAGCCGCGCAGTCTTGCCGTCCACCGTGAACGTCCATGCCTCGGATTTCGGTTGGATTCCCTGTTCGGCAAGGCGCGTCGCACGGGTTTCGAGGCTGACTGCCTTGACCGAGACCTTGTGCTTCATGTCCCCTCGCTGCAACTGAACCTGCCAGTGACCGTCGACCGGCGGACTCAACAGTGGCCAGGTGATGTCCATCTGGCTGTAGTCGAATCGATCGTGACCCAGTTGCCGGATCCGCTTTTGGTCGCTCGCACCGTCCGCCCTCAGATAGGGCCAAGCCATGGTTCGGATCTGGGCCGGATTGGCACCGTTGATCGCCAGAATTTCGTCGCCCGTGCGGATACGTGTCTCGACACTGTCCAGCACCAGCAGTCGATCCGCCACCCATTGCATACGAAACGGCAGTTTGTTCGGCGCGTCCAGCAGGGTCGCCTTGATCGCGCCCTGCTGATTCAGCATGTTCGTCCACGTGTGGCCACATTGAATGCCGGCCGCCAACTCACTCGCGGCCAGATAAAGTGCTTCCGGCGTCCTGGCCGCCTGCCCGGCCGTCTCGAAGCGGGCCAGTTTGGCCTGCCACTCGGCTTCCGACTGGTACTTGGTCAATCCTGGGTGGAGTTCCTGAAGCGCCCGTTTCAGCACTCGGACATCTTCGGCCGCCTGTTCGGCGGTCAAGGTTTCGACGGACCGCGCAGGCGGCGCCATCAGCAGAAGAACGGGCATCACGGCACCCACCAGGCATCGGCTCAATACATTCATCACGGGCTCCTAAGATGCTGCCAGCTTAAGTCTCAAGCGCGGAAGATGCGTCGCAATCCTTTGGTTTTGCTGAAGAATCCATGATTTGAGACGTGCCACCCGAATCTGCGCCGTCGATCAAGCGCCTTCCGCCGGCAAGTCCGCCCGGAATTGACTTGGGGTCTTGCCGGTAAACCGTTTGAAGCACCGGTTGAAGCTGGCCTTGGAGCTGAATCCACAGGCCAGCGCCAGATCGAGCAAGCCGGTGTCGGGTGTCCGGGCGAGTTCGGCCGCCACGGCGTCGACCCTGAGCCGATTGACCAACTCGTTGAAGTTCATCCCGAGCCCGTCGTTGATCGCCCGCGACAGGTCGCTGCTGTTGGTGCCGAGCTTGCGGGCCAGGCCCGGGAGTGACAGGTCCGGGTCACGCCACCAACCGGCGGCCACCAGTTTCTGTTGCCAATCGTGCGCCCGGGCAGACCAGTCCACCAACGGCCGAGCGGGCTGTAACGGAGCGGATTCGGGGGCCGCCGGTTCCGTGGTCGGCGCATAGACCGGATAGATATGGCGGGCATGCCGATAGCCTTCGGTGCCCAGGTAATACACCAGCAAACCCAACCAAACATAAAAGGGAAACTGCTGGAAGTAGTCGAGTTTGGCCACCATGCGGTCGAAGGCCACCAGCCCCATCCAGATCAGCAACGTCAGACCCAGCGCCAGCAGGAAGTGCCGAAGCCAGTCGAGCCGATGCTCCTCCATCTGACTGTGCTCCTGCTCCAGCCAGTCGCGGTAACGCCGGAGGTGCCGGTACGAGAGTGCCCAATAGGTAGCGACCGACAAGAACATGGCGGCAAGTTCAATCGGTCCGAACCATGGCACGTGCCAGTAAGTATCCCAGTCATCCTTGAATGCCAACGGCTGCACAAACACGATGCAGTAGTAAACGAACTGCAGCAGTGCGGGCAGAAAATGCCATCCCCAACCCGGCATCGGGCGATCCCGAATCAGATGGTGAACGTGACAGTAAAGCAAGGGCCCGATCGCCAGCGACAGATTCCACGGCAAGAATGACAACCATGGATAGGCGTCATAGAACCCTGCGTAACCGATGATGTACGGCAGCAACCGCAGCGAGATCACCACCAACAGGGCTGCGAGGAATCGATTCGCCCAACGGTTGTGTGGGCTGAACCACAGCAGGCTCGCGAACAGAAGTCCGTACAAACCTGCGACCAGCAATGTGATGCTCATCGAACCGAAACGGATCATGCGGACTGGCGTGTCACGGAATTCGCGGAACCATAACACCGGCGACCCGAGTGCTCTGTTTCAGCCTGTCCGACGACCAGATATGCCGCACCGCCGCATTACTTATAGCCATCAGATCCGCCCGATCCAGAGAAAAATGTTGCACTGCACCAAAAGCTTTGCTAGAGTTCCGTGGTAACCCGCTCATGGTGAGCGTGGAGGGCCAAGCAATGTTTGAACAATTCAACACCAAGCTGATCGAAGTCAGCAAGCAGTTCGCCGATGCCTCCTTCAAGGCTCACGGTCTCGCCATGGAAGGTTTCGAGAAAGTCGTCAGCATCCAGATCGCCACGCTGGAAGATCGCTACAACGCCAACGCCGCATTCTTCGGCAAGGCAAGCGAAGTGCGTGGCATGGAAGCCGCCAAGACCCTTCTGCCGGAAACGATTGCACTGAACCGCGAAACCGCGGAAACCGTGATCGCCCGCTCGCAGGAAGTGTTCGGCGTCGTGACCAAGACGAACGAGGCCATCACGGCCCTGTTCCGCGGCCAGATCGAAGCGGCCAACGAAAACTTCGTCAAGCCGGCTGCCCGCAAGGCCGCCAAGTAATTCGCTCGACCAGGTAATTCACTCGACTGAAGGCGCGTGACCCGCGCCTTCACCGAGTCGGGACCGAACAGTGCCAAACGGCATGACCCGATCCCAGGTGAACTTTTCCGTTCACCGAGTTGTCAGTGAAGCGTAGGTAAGCTCACCGACATCAACGTTTGCGTGGAACGACGTTGCGCGAAGTCCTCCCTCCCCTTTGTATTG
>JBEIPT010000367.1:0-3950 GCA_040376895.1 Lysobacteraceae bacterium
CGGCAGCCGGTCAGCATGCACCGATGTCACCACCAACGGTCCCTGTTTCGAACCATCGGGAAACGTGACGCTGTTGGCCTTCACGCGCATTTCGAAACCTTCGAATCCGGGAACCGTCAGCACGACATCCTGGGGGCCGCCGACGATACGGGCCTGAGCCAGATTGATGGGCGGGAGATAGATCGGATGCGGCAGCTGGTTCTCGTGACCCTTCACGACCGTCGTTTCGAAATGCAGCGCGGGATACTGGTTCCCTTGTGGTGCAGGCGCCGTGCGCCCGTCCACGAACAAGTCGATGCGGCCGGAAGGCACATCGCCCTCGAACCGGAACTGGCCTTCGGCATCCGTGCTCGCCACGAGATTCGTTCGTGCAATCGACAACGATACGCCGGGCAGCGGCGCGCCCATGTGGTCCAGAACCACGCCGGCAAACCGTGTTGCCCCGGCCCGCTGCGCCAGGACCGAAACCTGGAAATACTCGGGACCAGCGACCACCTGGTCACCATTCAGTGCGACCACTTCGATCGACACTGGGCCCGGCGCTTCGGCCATCCGAGGTCGGACCATCACAAGGCCGTTCTTGTCGCTGACCACGACCAGCTCGCGTCCTTCTGCGCCCAATGCCCCGTTCACGCTCGATCGTTCATGAAATCGGGCGCCGCCGGAGTGGATTCGGAACCGAAGGCGCACACCCTGAAGAGGGTTGCTGCCCGCATCGATAACGAGTGCGGTCAATGCCTCCATTGGTTCGGAACCGGCTTCGGCAAACTGGTGCCCCGATCCGCCGCTGATGACGACTCGATGCGAACTTCCGGGTTGCACGGTGGCGACGAATCGTGCTGATTGCACGATGCCGGCACTGCGGGCCTCAAGTACCTGGGCGCCGGCACCGCTTTCCTTTCCGACGGTCCACCACACCGCGGCAAGGCCCTCGTCATCCGTATCCACGAGGAGTGAACGCGCGGGATTCAGTCCATCCGGCAGTGACGGTGCGACTTCGGACGCACTCAGCGATCCACTGCCCTGCGTCACGCGAAATTCGATTTCGCGATTGGCAAGCGGCCGCCCTTCCTGATCAAGTACGGACACTCGAAGTGGCTGCAGCAAGCGCGTGTCCGCGGGCCCTTGCTGCAGGTTTCCCGAGAGCACGGTGATCCTTGCAGTACCCACCGCCACACGATGCACGGCCACGGTCTTGCTTCGGAGGTTGCCGAGCGCGTCGCGCGCCTGGACTTCAAGGAGGTTCCGACCGACCACCAAAGGCACGGATGCGGCGAGATAGTGCTCGTTGATCACGGTCGCGACCACGGTGCCGCCGATCTCCGGATTGCGAACGCTGACCACGGGCTGAGGTGCCTCAGTCCCGGTCTCGACGGCATCCTTGACGCTGCCGACGATATCGATATGACTCGATGACGTGATCTCACCCTCCTCCGGCGCCTCTATGCCGAACAACGGCGCAGTCTGATCGACGAACAGGGTCACGCTGGACGATGCTTCGTTTCCCGTCGATGTTCGCGCCGTCACGGTGACGTGATTCATGCCTTCGTGCAGAAAATAGTTGTTGAACTCGAACTGCCGTCCATCTGCCGAAACCGTTGCCGCCTGCTGGTTGATCATCACGGTCTGTACGGGGATGTTCGTGACGCCGGCAATCCGGACCGGCCGTTGGACATCGCCGGTCAGGTTCAACGCGTTGCCACTGCCGGCTGGCAATGAACCAAAGGCCTGCCAATCGACAGGCGTCTCGATCAGCACCGCGAGCGGCACTTCATAGGTCACCGTTCGCGTCATTTCCCGCGATTCGCCGTCGGCATACAACACGCGGATGCGAATCGTGTTCTCGCCCTGAACCAAGGTGATCGGCACGACGAACCGGTCGTCTCGGTCGGAAGATTCCTCCACAGCGACATCGTTGACCCACAGGTCCGGATCCTGCCCATGGTTCGACCAGGCCCGGATGACGAGTTCCAGTTCCGGTTCATGGACCGTGAGTCCGGCATCAGGCACCAGCCATTCCAGATGGTTCTCGCCCGCCGCTCGAATCCGGAACGCGCCATGGGCATCGGAAGTCGCACCGGCATCGTTGGCGACCTGGATCCGTGCCGTGTAGTAGCCGGCCGGCAAGGGCTCGGGCGGCGTATAACGCAACTCGCCGACGCGATCGGAACTCATCACGATGGAAGGAGTTGTCGCCGGGACTTGCCCGTTGATCTCGAACAGAATCGATTGGACGTCGATGGCCCGCAGGCTGTCGGAAAAGGTGGCGACAAGCGTCGGCAAAGCGCCGGGCGGGAAGGAAGCGTTGTCTTCCGGATCAAGTGTCACCACAGGAGCCACGAACACCGGAAACGTCCACTGAAGCGACTGGTCAAGGACTCGTACTTCGGCGACATGGTCGCCAGGCGTGAACAAGTGATCAGTGTCGCAAACCAGGAACTGCTCGTCGTTGTTCTTGTACTCGATGTGACAATTCCCGGAAACGTCGGCACCATCGAGCCGCGCCTGAATGGCATGCATTGCGACGGGTTGCGTGAAGGAAAACTGCACCTGAACGCTGACAAGCCCATCGGACGCGCCAATCGGCACGTCGGGAACCGGCCATCGGCTATCTTCGTTGAAGACAACCGTACCTGCGCCCTCGAAGCCATCGACGAAAACCAGTGGTTGCCCAATGTCCTTGACCTGGAGTTCGCGGGCGATTCTCGCTTGTCCAACCAGTTCGAGAGGTTCCTGCGCGCTCGCAGGTTCGGCGATCGCGTTGGAGCACAGGCCGACCACCAAAACCAGAAACGTTGCCAGGCGCCATTGCGGGAAACGGCATTTCATCGCTCTCCACTCCTTGTCCCGACAGTCGCCATCGTCGCTGGCCCGGTGCTGATCGCATTGCCGATCAAGGTATCCAGTACCTGCTCGGTCTGGACGCCCTGCAAGCGAAACCCTTGCACGAAGAGGGTCGGCGCGACGACCGCCCCATAACCCTGGGCGGCGCGGATGTCATCTTCGACACGCGCCATCAGTTGCGGACGGTCGAGGTCGACCCGAAACTGCTCTTTTTCCAAACCAAGCAGGTCGGCAAGTACGATCAGTTCGCCACGCGTGGCCGGCATGGTTTCACTGGCAAACAGCGCATCATGGAATTCGGCAAAACGCCCTTGCTCGCCTGCGGCAAGCGCCGCGAGGTGAGGCAGCAGGTCCTTGCTTTCGCGGCTCATGGGAAAATGCCTGAACTCGACGGCCAGCTGCCGGCCATACTTGTCGCGCATCGCCCGAATGGCGACCGAAGCTTGTTTCGTGTGCGGGCAGGTGAATGCCCCGTAGACCACGATTGTGGCTTTGCTTTCACGAGTAATTTGTCCTGGGTCGTCGGCACTGATGCTCTGGGCACTGAGCGGGCTCCCGGCCAGCAGCAGGCCAACTACCAGTGCACAGTTTCGCAACCCGGACAGAATCTTGTAGAACATGCATGTCTCCTTCACTTCGAATTCAAACGGAGTCCGAGAGCCATGGCGCCGGAAATGTCGTACGTCATTCGCTGGCACGTCGTGTTGTACTGCTGCAAATCCATGGCCATGCAACCCGCCTTGTCGGTTCGCCTGGCGACAACAACAAGCACGGCACACCGGACGTGTTGTCCGCTGCGGCACTGTTTGTTGCCCCCAAAGCGTGTCGACCTGGATCTGATCGGATCAAGGTCCTGAGGAATGGAACCGCGGCACGTTTGCGTCCCGCGGCATTGAAGTTCTCATTGGATCTACGCGTAAAACGCGTGCCCAACAATGCAAACCTCTGTGTCACGAGTTCTTCAAGTTGTGTCTGAGACGTCAATCCAGACCGAGGGTCAGCTCGTTTTCCGTGCAATAAGCGACGGTCCGCCAGCCCAACAGTGGTGCGGGGACCGTTTGGTAAGTTGCTGATTCGATGGTGTTTCCTGTTTCCGATTTGTCACC
>JBEIPT010000597.1:0-1805 GCA_040376895.1 Lysobacteraceae bacterium
ATGAAGCCTGGCGCCAGCTAGGGTTTGCCGGCAGCTGAAATTGGCTTGAGTTTCGCGGTGATACGGTCACTCATGCCCCGTGCCAGCTCGTGTTCGCCCACCAGGATTTCGCCGATTCCGTCGGTGCGCAACAATTCTGCTTCATCCTCATGGTGCGCACGGACCAGGATACTGATGTCCGGATTCAACGCCCGCGCGATGTCTGCCATCTGACGTACCTGAAGGGTATCCGGGGTGGCGATGACCAACATGCTGGCGCGCGCGATGTGGGCCTGGATCAAGACCTCAGGCGTGCTTGCATCACCACTGACGGCGGAGATATCTTCAGCGCGGAGACTCTCGACGATGTCGCGGTTCTGTTCGGCCACGACATAGGGAATATCCTGCTCCCGCAACCGGCGTGCGATCGCCCGTCCGACTCGCCCGTATCCGACCAGCACAACCTGGCCGGTCAGTTTGGCCTGATCGACCGACATCGGCAGTTGCGCAAGCGGGTCGTCCCGCAAGGCCAGGCGCCGCGACAGGATGCCGTTGTCCTGCACCCACCGGTGCGTCGGCTCGATGGCCCAGAACAACAAACCATTGGCGGCGATTGCGACCACTGCAGCCGCGAGCACCAGACTCTGGCCTTCGGCAGGCATGACGCCAAGGGCCAGACCTAGACCTGCCAGGATGAATGAAAACTCGCCGATCTGGGCGAGACTCGCACCGATCACCAAGGCGCTACGAAGTGAATAACGCATGGTCAGAACCAGCGCGATGGCGGCCAGAGTCTTTCCGATCACGATGATGCCCACGGTAATGGCCAGGCGGACGGGCTCGTCAATCACCACGCGTGGGTCGAACAACATGCCGACCGAGACGAAGAACAACACCGAGAACGCTTCGCGGAGCGGCAACGACTCCGCTGCTGCACGATGGCTGTACTCGGACTCGCGCATCATCATGCCGGCGAAGAATGCACCGAGCGCGAACGAAACATCGAACAGCTTGGAGGCACCGAATGCAACACCGATCGCAACCGCCACGACACAGAGCGTGAACAACTCCCGCGAACCGGTTCGCGCCACCCACCAGAGAATCTTCGGAAACAAACGCCGGCCGATCACCAGCATCACCGCAACAAATGTCCCGACCTTCAGCAGCGTGAACAACACGGCCTTCGCCATCGGTTGCCAATCGCCGCTGCCTGCAGCAGCCTGCTGCACTTCGACCAGCGCCGGCAACAACACCAGCACCAGCACCATGACCAGATCCTCGACCACCAGCCAGCCGACGGCGATCTGGCCATCCACGGTCTTCAACATGTCGCGGGCTTCAAGCGCACGCAGCAGCACGACCGTACTCGCGACCGACAGACAGAGACCGAACACGAGCGCACCGAGGTCGGTCCAGCCCCAATAACGTGCCGCAAGGTAGCCGGCCAATGTCGCCAAGCCGATCTGCAGCAATGCACCCGGCAACGCGATACGGCGCACCGACATGAGGTCATCGAGCGAAAAATGCAGACCGACGCCGAACATGAGCAGCATCACGCCGATTTCAGCAAGCTGTGCGGCCAGACCCAGGTCGCCGACAAACCCGGGTGTGGCCGGACCGATCATCACGCCAGCCAGCAGATAGCCGATGATCGGCGGCAAACGCGCCCAGCTAGCGGCCAATCCAAACACCAAAGCCAGGCCAAAACCCGAGGCCAGTGTAGTGATCAGTCCAATGTCGTGAGGCATCCGCTTCTCCTAGCGTGACCGGCGAACGGGGCCGTTTGTTCGATTGCTCCGAAGCGGCATACGATTCCGCCTCGTTCG
>JBEIPT010000203.1:0-6901 GCA_040376895.1 Lysobacteraceae bacterium
GACATGCCGGCCGAATCGAAGCGCTTGAGCAATGCCTCGATCGGCTCCACTGCATCGATCGGGATCGACGTCTGGCCACTGCGAAATCCGAGCAGATCGCGCAAGGTCGATGGCGGGCGCTGGTTGACATGCCGCGCGAACAATTGGTAATCGGCATAGTCGCCGGTCATCACCGCGCGTTGCAGCGATTGCACCACGTCCGGGTTGAACATGTGGTATTCGCCGCCATGGCGATACTTGAGCAGACTGCCGGCATCGAGTCCCGGGCTTTCGTCGAGCGCAAAGTCCATCAGGGATTCGGCTTCCAGTTCCAGATCGCGGAAGCCGGCGCCACCCACGCGACTGGGCGTGTGCGCAAAACACAGATCCACGACTTCACGTTGCAAGCCGATGATCTCGAACAGGCGCGCACCGCGGTAACTGCCGATCGTCGAAATGCCCATCTTCGAGATGATCTTGAGCAGGCCCTTCTTGATGCCGCGGCGATAGCTGCGACCGAGCTCGGTGACTTCACCCGAACGTTTGGGCTTGAGCACGTGCTCGCGGCCGAGGCTGAGCAAAGTCTGGTACGCCAGATACGGATATACCGCCGTGGCACCATAACCGAGCAGGCAGGCGACATGGTGCGGATCGCGGGCCGTGCCGGTCTCGATGATGAGGTTACATTCGCAGCGCAGGCCAGCCTGCACCAGGTGCTGGTGGACCGCACCGGTCGCCAGCAAGGCGTGAATCGGTGCCTCGCCGTGTACGGGATCAAGATCAGACAGAACCACGATCACGGTGCCGGCGCGAACCGAAGCCTCGACACGTTCGGCCAGAGCTTCGAGTGCCGCTTTCAGGCCGGTGCCAAACGGGAAAAACAGACGGAACCGTTCGTGTGCGTTCGCGAACTCGTCCATCGCCAGGATCTGCCGCAATTTCCGCTGCGACAGCAATGGCGAGTTGAGCATCACCTGACGCGCATTCTCGGGCGCCATTTCGAACACGTTGCCCTCGCGACCGATCTGCGTCACGAGGCTCATCACACACTGCTCGCGCAACGGATCGATCGGCGGATTCGTGACCTGCGCAAAGGCTTGCCGGAAATAGTCGTAGAGCGAGCGCGGTTGTGCCGACAGAACGGCCAGAGGAGTGTCGTCACCCATCGAGCCCACGGCTTCCTGTTCGGTCTCGGCGAGCACACGAAGTACGTCCTCGCGCTCTTCGCGCGTGAACTGGAACAGTTTCTGATGGCGCAACAGCCGATCCGCCGTGAACGGCTCCGCTGCCAGCGCCGGATCAATCAGATCGGACGTAAGATAACGGGTGCCTTGCTTCAGCCAGCGTTTGAAAGGCGCTCGCGCACGATTGATCGTGTCGATCGCTGCACTGTCGAGCAGTTCCCCGCTGTAGAGGTCGGCGGCAATCATCTCGCCCGGGCCGAGTTTGCCCTTGCGGACAATCTGGTCGGCAGGCACGTCGAACACGCCCGTCTCGGACGCCACCATCAGATGTCGGTCAGCAGTCAGCAACCAACGCGCCGGGCGCAGACCGTTGCGGTCGGCCGTACACGCAGCATGGCGACCGTCACAGAGCACGATCGCGGCCGGGCCATCCCAGGGATCGATCGACAGCGCGTGGTAGTCGTAGAACGCCGCCAGATCGGGGTCCTGAGCCTCGAGTGCACTGGTGGCCGGCGGAATGAGCACACGCATGGCGTGCAGCAGGTCCATCCCGCCGATCAGCAGCACCTCCAGCATGTTGTCGAGACTCATCGAGTCCGAGCCATCCAGCGACACGAGCGGCTTCAACTCGCGCAGGTCGATGGCGGGTGTGCGCCATTTCGAACTGCGCGCTTCAGCCCAGTGGCGGTTGCCTTCGATGGTGTTGATCTCGCCATTGTGCGCGAGATACCGGAACGGTTGAGCGAGGGGCCAGCGTGGCGCGGTGTTCGTCGAGAAGCGCTGGTGGAACGTGATGAAACTCGCCGCCATCAGGGGGTGGCGCAAGTCCGGATAGAACACAGGCAGATTGATCGGCAGCACCATGGCCTTGTAGCCGAGACTCTGCGATGACAGCGACACCACGTAGAAATCACGATCCGCAGCCAAGGCAATCTCGCTGCGCCGGCGCGCCAGAAACAGCGCGCGCTGGAAACTGGTCTGATCCATCGCCACGCTGGGCTGCACGAACACCTGCTGGATGTCCGGCAATGAAGCCCTCGCGGCGTCGCCAAGTGGTGTGAGATCCACCGGCAGGTCACGCCAGCCGACGACGCGAACTTCGACGCGCTCGCACTCCAGGCGCAGTCGTTCGCGTGCTGCAGCGGCCAGATCCGGATCGCGACTCAGAAAAATGTTGCCGGCCGCGAAGATCGGACCGAGCCGATAGCCGGCATCGGACGCCATCTGGCGCAGGAATTTCTCGGGCTTAGACAACAGAACACCGCAGCCATCACCACTCTTGCCATCGGCCCCGACGGCACCACGATGGGCCATGCGCGCCAAAGCCGTGAGCCCGGCGTCGATCAACTCGCGTTTCGGCTCGGCATCCAGCGATGCAATCAGGCCGAAGCCGCAGGCATCGTGTTCGAATCGCTGGTCGTAAAGTCCCGTCGATTGCGGACCTTGCTCACCACCTTCGTTGTTGTCGTGCGTGTCCATCCTGCCCTCGCAAAATTCAGCCCTACCATTGCTCTACGGGCGAGGCGTAGAGTCTTGACTCTATCCGGGCGAATTTCGAGAGAATGCAATCGTATGTGCTGGCGCGACGGCAGTTGCTGCTCAAGCCGGCCGCTTGGGCGCGACATGCCAGTGCGCGAGTCCGGACGTGTACCGGACTCGCGCCGTTGAAACGCGCCAGGAAGGCGATTTTCGACTGCCTGTCAGTGATGCCCACCCGGCATCTGTGAATCCGGGGCTGGGGTACACCCGAACTCCTTGACCAGCCGGCCGTCGATCCGGTCGGCGCGCCGGATGAATTCACCGACTTCCTCGATCAGGTGTTCGCGATCGCGTTTGCTGAACACGTCGGTGGTGTGGATCACGTAGTTCATCCGGACAATCGAGCCGTCGAGATCGAACGAAAACGGGGCGTGTTCTTCGTCGAGCAGATACGCGAACAAGGCATTGACCTGGCGGGTCGGCGTTTCCACCATCGGCGACGAGAAGTTGAGGTGCTCCGAACAGCAGCACCAGGCCTTGATCGGCGCACTGCCGGCATGGCACGACCAGTTCTGGTGACCGTGACGGGCGATGACCGGATCGATGCCGGCGCGGCTCAGCGCGGTTTCCACAAACGTAGCCAGCGGATCGGTTTCGTTGCTGGAGAAGTAGTCGGCGAAATCATGTTGGCTCTCGAGATTGCTGCCGCACTCGTCGCAGTATCGCTGCGCCTTGGTGATCAGCACGTCGCAGACCGGGCACTGTGCACCGAACGGAACGGTCTGGCTGCGGAATTCCTCGATGAACTTGCGCACGTCGTTGACCGGAATGCCGAATCCCACCGAGTCGGCATCCAGTTTGCAGGTGGTCACCGCGATGACACGACGCTCGTCATCGAGAATTGGGCCACCGGAATTGCCCGGGTTGATCGCCGCATCGGTCTGGACGTAGTACTGGTTGTCGAATCGCTGATGCGGATGCGAGATCACGCCTTCAGTGACCGATAGGGGCAAACCGATCGGAAACCCGAGGATATGCACGGACTGCTTCGGCTTCAGCAGACTGTCGTCGCCCAGCGGCAACACGGCGCCATCCAGCGCCTCACTCAATTCGACGATCGCAAGATCACGATGCGGATGCAAACGTCGAACCGTGGCGCGGATACGCGTCCGGTTGCGCAACTCGATCGCCACATCGCGGAACGGCTGCACGACATGGCAGTTCGTCAGCAGATGCCGATCATCGATCAGCCAGCCGCTGCCGGTGCCGGTACCGGTGAACACCTGGTAGACACCAAGGGATTCGATCTTGCTGGGTAGTCTCTTGCTCATGGCATGGTCTCCGCCGGTGCATCCGCTTCGGCTGCAGCCGAAACACCATGTTTGCCGTACTCCTCCGAAATCGCCTCAGCCGACACCAGCAAGGAATCCAGCACTTCGCGGATCGGCTTTTCGTGCGCGCTGGCCAACAGCGCGGCAATGGATTGTTCCACCGGTTCGGCCCACGAAGACGTCGCCAGAAGATACGTGCCGTAGGAAAGCAGCTCCAGGCCGGCTTCGAGCAAGCGCCCGTTGGCGCGATGGTCATGGACCGCCTGCATCCGCTCACCCGGCCCATACAGCGAATGGATCATCGAAGGTGAGCCTTCGCGCAGCGGATTGATCGCATATTCACCGTGCCCGAGGCTGGCCAGCAGGCGCGTATCGTCGACCCCTTGCATGGCCCGCACCAGGCGGGCCATGGCCGCATCCCGCTTGCTGACTGTTTCGTCGCGGTCGGCAATTTCGTCGGCGTATTCATCCAGTTCGATCCGAACCGAACCATGCAACGGCAGCACAAGGCGGGTCAGGTTGCTGGCCAGCGAACCGGCAAAATCCAGCATGCGCACGGAACGGCGACGGCGCACTTCGTTGTGCAGGATCTCCATGTCCGACCAATGCCGATGCCAGAAGGCGACCGCAGCCTGGGCTTCCACCTCATTCAAAGGTGTGAGCGGCGCCGAGGCGGGACGAGCCACCTGGAATTCTTCGGCAAGCCACTGATCCTGGCCACTGGCCTCGGCCGGCAATTTCATCAGCACTTCGAGCAGCTTCAGCGGATGCAGGTGCCGCAGTTGTTCACGGAATTCGATGCGAACCACCTGATCCTTGAGGCGCGGCTGGTAGATCTGGCCGGTACCGGCCATTCGCGACAGGGCAAACCGCAGCAAAGCCGTGGCATTCGCGCCGGCATTCAGTTCGGCCAGGACAGTCGTCAGAACCAACTGGTCGCCATCGAGCCGGACATCAAAACGTGCGCTGCCCTGCGCAAAACTCAGCGGCAACACGAATGGCGTACGCGCGATCACTTCCGGCATGGCATGCGCGAACGTCTCGGCAACAGCCTGCAGGTACTCGCCGCGGTCGAACAGTTCGATCGCCAGATCACGGCGCGCATAGTCGCGGGCGATCAGCGGTCGCCGGTGTCGGATCGGGGCAGGACAATAGAACGCACTCAAGCTCATGCAAGGACCATCAGGTTCGGAGACATCGCTGAATAGCGAAACGGCGATGCGGATTCAAGGGTGGCAAACGGTTTCATTCGCCGACGATCTCGTCGACGCCAACCAGACTGTTCAAGGCGTCCACCACACCCGCCAGCGCCGGAACCGTGGCGGCCGCGAACAGCCGGTCGCGATCGACATACTCCACCCAGCCAAAAATGCAGTGACGCAGATGTTCTTCGGTTCGCACATGTTTCAGCGAGTCGACGAGGATCTTTTCGAACTCGCTGACCGTGGGGGTGCTGCCAAGCTGCGTGAACAGCGCACCGTACACCGCAAACAATTCACGTGCTTCGAGGCCCATGCCGAAGTCTTCCGGCCGGTACGCGAATGCACCCGAGCCTGCATCCGCCCAGATGCGATAACTGACGCGCGCGAGCGAGTGATACAGCGGCTCGTTGGAGATCAATACCAGCAACAGGTTGCGCGCATGCGCCCGCGAACTGCCGCCCGGGGTATGCCAGTAGTGTTTGCGGATGAATTCGAACAGGCGGACCTGGTCGCGGAAATCTGCAGCCTGCAGTTGGTCGATGATGAGGATGCTGCGCTCCGCCTCACTGAACGCACAGGCTTCGATGACCGCCCGGTCCAGCCCGGTGAGGTTGGGTTCGAGCGCTTCACCGGTGTCGTCCTCGTCGATCCGCGTGACGATGACGGTTGGGGCTGGCGGCTCGGGAACCGAGAAGTCGTGGTAGACCACACGCGGGTAACCGAGGGCCTGCGCCAACGCGTTCGCGAAAGCGGTCTTCCGCCGTCCGGAATCCCCCGCCACATGGAGACTGCGCAGGTGCGCGAGGTCCACCGCGAACAGGCTGTTGACCTGGAATTCGTAGTCGTCGTTCGATTCAAAGCCGGCTTCGGCCAATTTGCGTCGCAAACTCATCCAGCAACGCTATCGGCGCAGGCATGCCGATGGCAAGTCGGGATTTGGCTTGCGCGTCCCTGTCGCAGAGGACCCGGTGAGTCTTGCCACCCACCCAACCACTTGACCGGATGATGCAATCGCTTGATCCCCTGTTGCAGAACGTCGGAACCTGCTGTTTCCAAAGGATTCGTCGCCCAGCGCGCAGCTAGGCTCCGGGCTCCCGCCCGTGGACGATGACCATGTCTCAAATCCCTCGCTTTCTGTTCCTGCTGGCAATTCTGGGTGGACCGGCTGCCAATTTGGTCTCCGCGGCTGAACCCCGACCCGAGATCGCCGGACCGTTCCAACCGGTCGCGCGAGCGGTTGACCTGCGCAGCCTGCCGAAGGCCTGGACCGGCCCACCCGCCGGGGGACGCCCCCGGGACGCCGAACCGGAGCAGGAAAAGGAACTCAAGGAACGCCGCGGCACCGTTTGGTCCCGCGGCGCTGTGCTCGAGGCGGTCACCGGGATCGCAGCTCAACGTCCAGCCCCGACCCTGCCTGCCGGCGGGTTTGGTGTGGCCACACCGAATGTGCCCGGGATCAACTACACCAATGTGGTCCCAGCCGACCCGAACGGCGACGCCGGACCCAATCACTATGCGCAGGCCGTCAACGGAGCCACCGGCAGCTTGTTGTCGATCTTCGACAAGACAACCGGCACCGTGGTCGCAGGCCCGATCAACATCAGCCTGCTCAGCAGCGGCGATTGCGCCGGGAGCGATACCGACCCGCAGGTAGTGCATGACGGCCTTGCCGGCCGCTGGTTGCTGGCGCGTCTGGCGAGCGGCAAGTTGTGCGTGCTGATCAGCA
>JBEIPT010000033.1:0-14952 GCA_040376895.1 Lysobacteraceae bacterium
CAACTTCCGTCGTATGGGGAATTGGACTCCAAATCGGCCTGCTACTCAAAATCGGGGGGACGTCGATTGATTCAACCGCCGACCAAAGCGACAGATACTCGCCGCGATGCTCCTGCACCATCCGAACCGCTCGCTCGCGGACCTCGGGAGAAAACTTGTTCGTCTTGTTCATGGCTCCATTCTCTCAAGAGGTGGGGCCTCCACAAATCCCGTGGCGGTTCAATCCAGCGCGTTTCTCGGCCTCAACCTGCATTTCCTAAGCAACGATTCGACTCGCTCCATTTCAGCGGTCAAGTCGGAGCGCTCGACACTTGAAATGACTATGAACTCCCCACTCTTTTCACAAATGTCTGCCGATTCGTTGAGCGCATCGACGTACTTTTGGGGCAAGTGCAAAAGAGACTCTTCAATTGCCGTATCCGAGAAGCTAGAAGCTCGCTTTAGGATGTCGATGACCAAGTACCAATCGGGGAAGCCCGCTCTCTCAAAGAGCTGAATTGATTTGCTAATTTCAAACAACAGCGAATCTGGACTATTGCTCATTTCGCTTCCTCATTTCTCGTATCGCTTGGTCCGCTTCCTCTACTGCGCAGCAGTGCAGGTTGCCGGGCTTTCCAGCCCTGATCAATTCGTCATACTCGCTCCATGATGGCGAGCAGCGACGTTTCGACCTGATCGCTCGGTGTGTACGTGTTGAACCACACCGCCGGACCGTCATCGAGGATCTGCATGGTTTCCTGGACCTGGTTGGTCGCGCCGCAGGTGGCTCGCATCCATGGCGCCGGCGAACCGATCCACCTGTGGCAATGCGTCGTCGGCAAGCGGGACTTCCCGATGAAGCAGTAGCCCACCGTGCAAGTTCGCAAACCACGGGGCGCAACCCAATCGAGGCACCGGGGACAGCCGGTTCGGTCCGCGAACACTCACGACCGTATTCTGATGACTGACGGTCAGGTGTACGTCGTTGAGATTGACACTTTTGAAGACGGCATGCACCAAGGACATGGTGTCGCGCCCCACAAGCCCGAGACCACAACGCAGAGCTCCGTCTGCACTGTGCGGGGAAGACTCCAGACTGCATTTCGGCGGCAGTCAAAAAAGAGAAGCCCGCCAGTCGACCGGAGGGGAGGGATCTCGCGGTTTGCTCGACGGGCGGGCTAAAGATCGGGATCTTGCGATCCGATTAGCTGACGTTGTTGGTTTGCTCAGCAGCTGGCTTAAGCCAGCGCTTTCTTCGCCTTGCTGACGGCGCGCTTCGCTGCAGGACGCTTGGCGGCCGGCTTCGATTCAACTTCCGTCGTTTTGGCAGCGCGCTTGGTGGCAGCAGCCTGTGGCTTGTTCATCTTGTTGACGGCGCGGCTCAGTTCTTCGACGCGACCGATCAGTGCTTCCATTTCGCTCCGGCCCGGCACGCCGAGCTTCGACAGCACACGCGAAACGCGCGTTTCGAAAATGCCTTCGAGCTTTTCCCACGAATCGCTGGCGCGTTCCTTGACCTGCTCGACCTTCGTTTCGACTGCATCACGCACGTCGTCCACCTTGCCGGTTGCGAACTTGCGGGTCTTCTGTTCCAGCGACACGCCTTCCTTCACGAGCGCTTCGAACAACTTCGTGCCCTGGTCCTGAGCGCGCGAAAATGCACCCATGCCGGCCATCCAGATTTGTTGTGCGGACTCGACGAGGTTCTGTGCCTTGTCGGACACGGAATCAGCTGCCGGAGCAGCCTTTGCTTTCGCCTTGGACTTGAATTTGCTCATGAACCCTCTCCTGAAGAATTTGGTAAACGCGACCAAACTGCCGCGCCTTGGTGAGGGGACATTACGGGGTGCCGGTAGAATATTCGCACTATGGTGCGACGACGGTTCACGTTGGAACCTCAGTCGGGGCACGGCGCCCCGACCGGACATCGGCGACCGGCAACCTTCGATCAGCTTGCCGGAGGGTTCGCCGGGTATTTCTTCTCGCCTGCGGTCACACGCAGATCCAATCGATTTTCCGGCGGCGGCAGCGGGCACGTTGAGTACGGCGTGAAGGCACACGGCGGGTTGTACGCCCGATTGAAGTCGAGTGTCACGCGGCCATCGACTGCCGGCTTCGCGTACATGAAACGACCTGGTCCATAGGTTTCGCGACCATTCGTGCGATCGGCAAAGATGAAGAACCAGTCGGTCGTTCCTGCCTCGAGAACCGGATGTATCGTGAACGGCTTGCCGGCAATTTCGAAATGGATGACACCCGGTGTCTCCATGCGCTCGATCGTGCCAAGCACCGTCTGTATCTCGAAGAACTTCGGCTCGGCATGTGCTTCGAATCGCCCTTCGACCTTGAATGCCCCATCAATCGGAAAATAACCGATGCCGGTGAACCCGGTGCGGGTTGCTGCATTCGGATCCTTGACGCGCAGCGCCATCTTGCCGCCGCGTTCGATCACCACCACGCTGATCGGATCGGAACGGACGAGCGTCTGTTTGCCGCTGCTGTCCGCAGCCAACCGATGCCAGACGCGCCCTTGAGCGTCGGTCTCCATGGTTGCCGCATCTCGGACAAACACCTGCGGTGCCGGGTGAGCGGTAAACCAGACTTCATTGCCGGAAAGGCGAATGACGCCCAAGTGCGCCGGCCCCGAGGCCAGCCGCAGCGTGTTGTCGTCGGCGCTGCCGACAGTCTGCTCACCTTCCACCAGCCAATGCATGCCAACCAGGCTCAACCAGCCATCGAGTGCAGTCAGACGCTCGACACGCGCTTTGCGCCAGGCTTCGATATCAGCCTGGTGTGTTGGTTCCTGAACTGCTGCGGCCGGTGCGTCGGTACGTGGTTCGCCCGGCGTACAGGCGCTCAACACGATTGTCAGAGCGACAGCGGTCCAGCTGAGCAATAGGTGGTTCATCGGTTCATCGTCCTCGCAAAAACAATCGATCCAGATCCTGCATGCCAAGCTGCACCCAGGTCGGGCGGCCATGGTTACATTGCCCGGAACGCTCCGTGGCTTCCATCTGCCGCAAGATCGCATTCATCTCGACGACACTCAAGCGCCGATTGGCACGGATCGCCGCATGGCAGGCCATGGTAGCCAGCAGTTCGTTCTGAAACTCTTCGAGCTTCCGGGATTTTTCGTGTTCAACGTACTCGGCGAGCACGTCGTTCAACAACGCTTCGACGTTCGCTTCGGACAAGGCAAGCGGAATCCGGCGGACCAGAATCCGATCTACTGCCGATCGCGTGAATTCAATGCCAAGTGCCGCGAGTTCCGCAGCGTGCGCTTCGGCTGCATCAGCCTCACGCGAACCCAGAGTCATCGCGATCGGCACCAGCAGTTGCTGCGACGGCAGACAACCCGAAGCACGTTCGGCTTTCATGCGCTCGTAGGTGATGCGCTCGTGCGCTGCATGAATGTCGACGAGCGCCAGGCCGGCAGCATTCTGCGCGAGGATGTAGACCCCATGCAGTTGCGCCAGGGCATAACCCATCGGCGGGATGTCCGGCTCATTCAACGGCTGGTCTGCCGAACCGGCGGATTCCGGGAACATCGGCGACCCGATCCTGGACGGTGCAAATGTGGTCGCCGCCACTGGGCGGTCCGGTGCCCCGGTATTCGACGGCGAGGATTGTCCATAAAGCGCAGCAAAGGACTGAAGCGAGTCCTGGACACGCAGGCTGGATTGCACGGGGGCTGGTCCGAATCGACCGATCGGCCCAAGATTGGCTGGTGCCGCAACCTGTCCGGCGCGCGTTTGTGCGAGTGCTTCATGCAAACTTCGGAACAGGAAATCGTGCACCATGCGTTGTTCGCGAAACCGCACTTCGGCTTTTGCCGGGTGCACGTTCACGTCGACTGCAGTGGGATCCAGATCGAGAAACAGGACAAAACTCGGATACCGGCCATGGAACAGCACGTCGGCATATGCCTGCTTCACTGCGTGGGCAATCACCCGATCACGCACCAGGCGTCGGTTGACGAAAAAGTACTGACGGTCGGCACTGCTTCGGGCCGCCGTTGGCAATCCGACAAAACCCTGCAGGGTCAAACCTGCTGCGTGGTGTTCGATGCGCAGACTCTGCTCGAGAAACGATTCACCGAGCAATCGGTCGACCCGCTCCGCGATCGAATCGCCGCGTGTGCAGCGCATCAATTCGCGCCCACCGTGACGCAGCACGATGCCCACTTCCGGTCGCGCCAAAGCCATCGCGCGCAGGCCATCCTCGATGTGCCCCAACTCGGTCCGTTCACTCTTCAGGAATTTTCGTCGGGCCGGCACGTTGAAGAACAACTCGCGCATCTCGACCGTTGTGCCGACCGGGTGCTGGGCCGGCTTCACCGCCGACATCCGTCCGTTGTCGGCCTCGACCATGTGCGCAAACTCGGCCGAGGGCTGACGCGACACGATGCGGAACTGCGATACCGACGCGATGCTCGGCAGCGCCTCGCCCCGAAACCCCATGCTGCGCACGGATTCCAGTTCGTCCAGTGAGCTGATCTTGCTGGTGGCATGGCGCGTCAGCGCCAGCGGCAGTTCGTCGGCGGCAATCCCGCCGCCGTCGTCGCGCACACGCACCAGCTTGACGCCACCGGCTTCGAGTTCGACCTCGACCAGACCGGCACCGGCATCCAGCGCATTCTCGACCAATTCCTTGACGACCGAGGCCGGCCGCTCGATGACTTCACCGGCAGCAATCTGGTTGATCAACTGCTCGGGCAATTGGCGGATTGCCATGGCCGTAATCAGCGCCCAGCCGCTTCGACGCGCGCGCTGCCCACTGCACTGCGTGGATCAGCTGCGCCACTAAGGGTGTTGCTGCGGCGGTCCCAGACCACCACGTGCATGTTGCCCCAGGGTCGCTCGCCGTCATTGATGGTATGGCCCCGATCCTGCAGGGATTTGATCTCCTCGCGCGGCATGGCGTCGGCTTCGGCGGAAATCACGTCGGGCAGGTATTGGTGATGGAACCGGCGGCGCGAAACAATCTCGGTCGCCGATTTGCCGTCGACGAATTCAAGCAGGCCCAGCAGCACCATCGTGGCAATGCGGCTGCCGCCCGGTGTACCGATCACGGCGGTGCGGTCCGGTCCGATCACGAACGTCGGACTCATCGACGACAACATGCGTTTTCCGGCCACCGGGGCATTGGCATCAGTGCCGATCAGGCCGTAGGCATTGGGCACATTCGGCTTGAGCGCAAAGTCGTCCATCTCGTTGTTCAACAACACACCCGTACCCGGCACGACCAGGCCCGAGCCCATCGGCAGATTCACGCTCATGGTGCCCGCAACCATGTTGCCATCGGCATCGATGATCGAGAAATGGGTGGTATCCGTGCCGCCCAGAATGGCCGCACCTTCGGGCAAGCTGCTGGATGGTGTCGCGCGATCGAGCCTTATTCCGGCGCGTAATCCTGCTGCGTAATCCTTGCTGGTCAACTGCTTGATCGGCATGTCCACGAATGCCGGATCACCGAGGATGTAGCTGCGATCGCGATAGCTGCGACGCATCCCCTCGACGAGCAGGTGCGTACGGTCGGCGGCAGTGAGCTTGCCAAAGTCGTATCCCTCGACGATGTTCAGTGTGGTCGCCAGAACGACACCACCGGACGAAGGGGGCGGTGCACTGACCACTTCATGCCCGCGGTAGGTGAATCTGAGCGGCTCACGTTCGATGACCTTGTAGGACCTGAGATCGTCCAGTTGCCAATTGCCGCCGGCAGCACGAACGCCGTCCACCAGCGCACGCGCGGTCTTGCCCTCATAAAACCCGGGTGCGCCACGTTTCGCCAGGCGCTTCAGTGTCCGCGCCAGTTCCGGCTGCCGAATCACCGTGCCCAATTCCGGCAGGTCACCTGATGGAAAGAAGATCGCCTTGGAATCGGGATAACGCAGCATCACTTCGCGACGCATGGCCAACATGTCGCGGAGTCGCGACTCCAATGGGAAACCCTCCGAGGCCAGCCGAATCGCAGGCGCCAGAGACTGTTTCAGCGGCAGGCGACCGTAGCGCTCCGCCATGAAGACAAGTGCTGCCGGATGCCCGGGAATTCCGGCGGCGAGCGCGCCATTGACGCTCTTGTCGCGATCGAGATTGCCGCTGGCATCAAGATAGAGGGCAGCATTCACGGCAGCCGGAGCGACCTCCCGTCCATCCAGGAACACCTGTTTGCCGTCTTCGGCACGGTGCAGCAGCCAGAAACCACCACCGCCGAATCCGGAACTGCTCGGCTCCACCACACCCAGTGCTGCACTCACCGCCACGGCCGCGTCAAATGCGTTGCCTCCGGCTTTCAGGATTTCGATTCCGGCATCGGTGGCCAGATGTTGTGCGCTGGCCACTGCATGGGCCCCAGGGCGGACCGGTTCGGCACCGAATGCGGTGATCGGCAGACAGGCCAGCAGAACGATCAGACGCAGCCCGGCGCCCGGAAAAAAGGAACGATTCATGCAGACTCCGGTGCGGTCAGATGGTGATACTTCGCGAGCAGCTCATCTCGTGACTCAGGGCGGGCAGCGTCGATATCGATGCACTCGACCGGACACACCGTCACACATTGCGGCTCATCAAAATGACCGACACATTCAGTGCACCGGTCAAACGCGATTTCGTAGATCTTCGGACCCATGCTGATTGCCTGATTCGGGCAAGCCGGCTCGCAGACATCGCAGTTGATGCAAAGCTCGTTGATCAACAGGGCCATGATGGGTGAACTGCCTTTTCCGAAAACGCAAAAACGCGGCCTGTGCCGAGCACAGACCGCGTCTTCGCTCGATCATTGCTCAGGGCAATGCGACAAAAATGAACTCGGCACCACCTTGTGCCAGCGTGGTGGTCAAGGCCTGTTCGTCGGCCGCGTTGCCAACCACCAGCACCTTGACACCTTTCAGCGAGTTCGGACGCGCGTCCTTGAAGCTCTCGGTGATCACGAAGGCGACGCGTGCGCCATCCGGGCCACCGAATGCGAGCATGTTGCCGGGCAGAACACCGCGCAGTACGACGTCCTGGATACCTTCCAGTTGGCGTTGCGCCTCTTCTTTCGCCGCTTCGTCATCGCTGACGGCCGGGATGAAATAGACGTAAGGACGGCTGCGCACGCCACCCATGTTGTTCTGCACGATTCCGGTCAGGTAAACCTTCCAGGCCTGAATATCGTTGGGGTCGGTCGGCAGGACCACCTGCACCGGCTGTTTTTTCGGCTTTTCTTCTTCGCCTTTGTTGCAACCGGCCACTGCCATGGCAGTGAACAGCACAAGCAAAAGTTTACGCAGCATCGAATTCATGGTGTTCCCCGCTTTTTTGGTGTGCTTCATTTGGTACCTCAACTCTGGCAAGTTTTCCAGTCTTGGGCAACGACCCTCGCCCAATTCCGACAATGGGTGCTACATCTTCGCTTTCAACTTCCTTCCGGGCAAGTCAGCGCTGCCAGCGTTCTTTCAGCGCCTTCGATACCGCCGGATGCACAAAACCGCTGACATCTCCGCCGAGACGGGCGACTTCGCGCACCAGGGTCGAGGATATGAAGCTGTGTGCTTCGGACGGAGTCAAAAACAATGTTTCCGCTTCCGGGATCAAATGGCGGTTCATGCTGGCCAACTGGAATTCGTATTCGAAATCACTGACAGCGCGCAGACCGCGGAGAATCACCCCGGCGCCGATCTCGCGGACAAATTCGGCGAGCAGGCTGCCAAAACCCATGATTTCGACGTTGCCGATTCCGTCAAGCGCTTCGTGCGCCAGACCGATTCGTTCTTCGAGCGTAAAAACCGGGCCTTTGCCGGGGTTTTCGGCGATCGCCACGACGAGCCGATCAAATATCGGCGCGGCCCGATGCACCAGATCGATATGGCCGTTCGTCATCGGATCGAACGTACCGGGATAAACAGCGAGACGAGGCGACAGGGGCTTTGGCATGCGCAGGGCTCGGCTCCGGTGGTTGAAGTCGGCCGTGGCATGCGCCAACGGCAGGTTTGGGCTTCGACAGAAATCTCGCTTCGGCGGGCTGGGCAGCCAGCCGTCCGGAGCGGCGCTAGCTTATTGGTGTTTCCGGCGTGCGTCGATAGACACCGAGCATGACTTCGCCAAACCGCCCTTCCCGCCAGGACACCCAGCCGGGCGGCACCTTGAGTTCGGCGCCCGCTGGAGACTCGACATGAATCCAGGCGGAAGCACTCAGGCAGCCGCTTGCTTCGAGTTGGCCGAGTGTTTCCGTCCAGAGCCCTGCCGAAAACGGCGGGTCGACAAATACCAGGTCATACGGGCCCTGCAACAACGCCAAGGCCTCGCGCGCCGGGCGCGCCAGCACGGTTGCGTCCTGCTTGAGCCGGGCCAGCGTGGCGCGCAGCGCGGTCGCGATCGCCGGGTCGGATTCGACAAAATCGACCCGCCCGGCGCCACGGGACAACGCCTCGATACCCAGCGCACCGGTCCCGGCGAACAGGTCCAGGACCCGCGCACCGGAAAGGACGGGCGCCAGCCAGTTGAACAGGGTTTCGCGCGCGCGATCGGGCGTCGGGCGAAGTCCGGGCCGGTTGAGCACCTCGATCCGGGAGCCGCGCAGGCTGCCGCCGATGATCCGCACATGATGTGGCTTGGACTTCAAGTTCGCTCCGGGCTGGCGTTGTACGATAGACGAATAGCTTATCGCCGACGTGCCCATGTTCAGCTTCTTCAAGAAGAAACCCGCCACACCTCTCCCCGATCCGTCCGCCGCTCCGGTGCCTGCACCCGAGCCGGTTGCGACTGTCACGGCGCCGGCTGCGGAATCGGCCGAATCACCGGGCTGGCGCGAAAGGTTGCGCAGCACGGCGCTTGGCCGCAGTTTCGGGGCCTTGTTTTCCAGCAACCCAAAACTCGACGAACAATTGCTGGATGAGCTCGAAACGGTCCTTCTGACGGCCGACGTCGGGGTCCCCGCCACCACTGAGCTGATCGAAAAGCTCAGACCTCGCCTGAAGGCACGCGAATTTGCTGATATCCCGGCCCTGCTGGCAGCCGTGCGGGCACATTTACTCGCCTTGCTGAAGCCGGTCGAATTGCCGTTGGTGATCGACGTCAGCAAGAAACCCTTTGTACTGCTGGTCGTGGGCATCAACGGCGCCGGCAAGACCACGAGCATCGGCAAAATCGCACGCTGGCTGAAAAACGAAGGCCTCCAGGTGATGCTGGCTGCTGGTGACACGTTCCGCGCCGCAGCCGTCGAACAGCTCAAGGTCTGGGGCGAGCGCAACCACATTCCGGTTATCGCGCAGACCAGCGGTGCCGACTCGGCATCGGTGATCTTCGACGGGCTGCAGGCCGCCAAGTCGCGCGGATATGACGTGCTGATCGCCGACACCGCGGGACGCCTCCACACACAAGCCGGCCTGATGGACGAACTGGCGAAGGTGAAACGAGTGCTGAGCAAACTCGACGGCGAAGCACCGCACGAGACCCTGCTGGTGCTGGACGGAAACACCGGCCAGAACGCACTCTCCCAGGTTCGACAGTTCCACCAGACCGTTGGCCTGACCGGGCTCGTGGTCACCAAACTCGACGGTACCGCCAAAGGTGGCGTGTTGTTCGCGCTGGCGCGCGAATTCCGGATCCCGATCCGCTTCATCGGTGTCGGCGAAGGCCTGATCGACTTGCGTACCTTCGATGCCGAAGAGTTCGTCGATGGTTTGTTGCCGGCACAACTCGGACAGGTCAACGACTGACCATGCGCCGGTATCGACTGGTTCTGCTGGTCGGGCTGATCGCGCTGGTATTTGCTGCGATCGCCGTCAACCGCCTGCGTCAGGATTCGTCGCGGCTGACCGGCTGGTTGATCCAGTTGGTACAGGAACAGACCGGGCTCACGGTCAGCACCAGCGCCCCCGGACGCTTCCGATTCTGGCCCGAATTGCGCCTGGCGCTTGACGGGGTTTCGGTGCGCGATGGCGAAACCGATCTGGCGCGCATTTCCAGTCTCGAAATCGGCTTACCCTGGTCGACGCTGCGCGGTGGTGACATTCGCCTTGGTGGCATCACGATCGATCGGATCGACCTGCACACAGCCCCGATCGATGCTTGGTGGACCCGCCGTTTTGCCGCCGACGCCGGACCGCCTGCTCCATGGCGATGGCCGGTGCTGGAACAACCCATGCGGATCGACCGGCTCGTCTGGTTCAGCGCCGAGTCGGACACCCATGCAGCATTTGCGCTGTCGGAACTCAGCATCGATCAGTGGCGCCCGGATCAGGTTGGCCGACTCAGCACCCGAATCGAGTGGCCGGGTGCGGAACCACTGCCGATCCTGCTGGTCGCCACTCCGCGACAATCTGCATACGACCTTCACTTGTCGCCGTTTGCGCTTGCGGTGGATCCGGAACTGTCGAACATTGCGGTCAGCGGCGAGCTGTCGCTGAACCCGTTGAATCAGGGCCGATTCTCGGGGGAGCTCAATGCCGTCGACCTGTCGAAACGCTTGACCGGCGACTTGCTGGACTTCGACCGACCCAGCAGCCTCACGGTCGATTGGCAGGGCCAATGGGATGGCCGATTCTGGTTGCGCGCCAACGGCACACTGTTCGCAGAGCCGATCCATGCCGACATCGCACTCCCTGCCGATTGGCGCGACCATGTTGCGCCTCCGATGGCGCTGCTGGACGTACTTGAAGGGCGCATCGAAATCGAACGACTGCGACTCGGCATCAGCGAGTGGAACCGTCTGTCGATAGAAGGCAAACCGCTGGCCGATTTGCCGGGCCCGCAACCAGGCCCATGACGTTCGCCGATCGGCTTCTGGCCTGGTTCGACATTCACGGCCGCCACGACTTGCCCTGGCAACATCCCCGCACGCCGTATCGGGTTTGGCTCTCGGAAGTGATGCTGCAGCAAACCCAGGTCACCACCGTCATCGGCTACTTCGCGCGATTTCTCGAACGGTTCCCCGACATGCCGAGTCTGGCCGCGGCGCCGCTCGACGATGTTCTCGCGCTGTGGGCTGGCCTCGGTTATTACAGTCGCGCCCGCAATCTCCACCGTGCGGCGCAAGTGTGTGTCGAAAACTTCGCGGGCAACTTGCCGGATTCACTCGAAGCCTTGTCCACATTGCCCGGCATCGGCCGATCTACGGCGGCAGCCATCTTGAGCCAGGCATTCGAACAGCCGGCGACGATTCTCGACGGCAATGTCAAACGAGTGTTGGCACGATATTCCGGCAATGCCACACCAATGAACGAGCGGCAGTTCGAGCAGAGCCTTTGGACCCTTGCGACGTCCCTGTTGCCTGATTTCCGAGCCGCCGACTACACCCAGGCAATGATGGATCTTGGCGCGACCGTGTGTACGCCGAGAAATCCACAGTGTGCGGCTTGCCCGATTGCCGATGAATGTGTGGCGCGCAACCAAGGGCTGCAAATGGCAATCCCGGTGCGCGCGCCAAAAAAGACGGTACCGATCCGAAGTGTGCAATTGCTGATCCTGCGGGACGAACGGGGCGCACTATTGCTGCACCGACGGCCGGAACAGGGCATCTGGGGCGGCTTGTACAGCTTGCCGGAGTTTCCGATCGATACCGAAATCGTTTCGGCCGCCGGAACCTGCCTCGGACTGGACATCGAACTGGGTGATCAGGTGCACACGCTCGAGCACCGTTTCACCCATTTCAAGCTGCTGATGACTGCGCGCGAAGCACGGCTGGCCCCATCAAACCGCGTTTCGGAACCCGCAGCAAATCATCGGTTCGTCACTCCTGCCGAGTTGCGCACGCTTGGACTGCCGAAACCGATTTCGGCGTTGCTGGCGCACACCTTGGCTAGTGTTGTGTTCCGTAAATATGATGAATGAATTCCTCGTCTTTCGAGCCGATGCGGCGTTGCTCGTCGTCGCCGCAGTGTCCACTACGTCTTCTCCTCGCGCCTTGCCTCGGCTCGAAATCCTTCGGAATTTTGTTCAACCTATCTACGGTACACAACACTAGGCCATCCGCACCCAACGCCACAGGGTGATGAGATTCGGCGGCTTGCCGTTCATCAGCAGGCCAATCCGGAACACTTTGCCTGCGAGCCACACCGCCATTACGGCAGCGATGGCGTTGACCAGAATCGCGATCCAGATCTGCCAGTCCGGTGGCGGCGCCGGAGCACCGATCCGCATCATCATGATGAAGGGGCTGACCGGCGGACAGAAGCTCAGCACCGTCGCCAGAGTCGAATTGGGGTCCGAAGCAATCGGACCCATGAACATCATCGGCAGCATGAGCACGAGCATCACCGGCGTCAGCAAACCCTGCGCCTCGCGGATCTCGTTGACGGCCGCACCGATCGCCGCCATCAACGAGGCGATGGTCAAGGACGAGAGCACGAAGAACACCAGCATGTAGCCGAGTGCCGACCACTGCACCATGCCGAGCAGCGAAAACGCCACCAGAGCGACCGACATCAGGCCACCGTAAATCGCCAGCATCAACGCCCCGACCGCCATTTGGCCGATGATCTTGCCCGCCATCAGTTCGGTCGGCGACACAGCAGCCAACAGCACTTCGATCACGCGGCTCGACTTTTCTTCGATCGTCGAGGTCATCAACTGCTGCCCGCCTGCCATGACTGCCATCAGGATCAGAATCATGAAACCGATCGGCAACAGCATGCGGGCCACTTCGTTCTTGCCCTGTGTGCCCTTGCGAGACACGATCTCGGTCTTGGCGGCCGAGACCTGCATGAGCTTGCGGATCTCGTCGGCTTGCAGGTTGCGGCCACGCAGGCGTGCATCGACGATCACTTGCTTGAGTGCATTCCGGACATCCTGTCCGAATCGGGACTCCAGCCCCTCGCGCTCGAACAGGTTGTAGCTGCCCAGTTCACCACCTTGCGTGAGCGGGGTGATCGAGTCCGCAGAAATCTCGATGACCACCAACAATGCCTGCGCATCGTCCTTTTTCAACTTCAGCCGCTCGCGCGCCGACTCCAGGGCATTGGCGCCGGCAATCGACTCCAGCTTCAGGTTAGGCACTTCACCGAGCGCCTTGTCCATTTCTTTCGTGACCTGATCGTTCTTGGTCAGCGCCTTGACCGCATCCGGCATGACCGCGTCGATGCGCTTGCTCACTTCCCGACGCCGCTCGGCCAATGTCTCACGCGAAAGCTCCTGGCTCAGGCTTGGGAACATTGCGCCAGTCGGGTCGTAAACAGCGATCCGACCCTCGATTGCCGACGACTTGGCATTGATCAGCAAAGGCAGCAACAAGACCATCAGCCCCATGATCAGCGGCACGATCAACAGGCCGAACAGGAACGTCTTGGTCATCACGGTTGCGGCAAACTCGCGCCACGCCACCTGCATTACCTTGGCGGTATTCATGCTGTTGCTCCTGCTGCCGGGTGGCCAGTCACGATCTGGATGAACACGTCCTCGAGATTCGGTTGCACCAGCTCAAGTCGCGCCGGCGTCACTTTGGCAGTGATCGCGTTGACGATCGGCTCCAGTTGCACACCTTCCGCCAGTTCGATCCGGTATCCGGATTCGGATCGAACCACGGCCTCCACACCGGGCACTTCTGCGAGCAGCGCCGCGACCGGCATGTCGGCAAGCAGAGGTTCAAATCGGATCGAACGGACTTCGCTGCGGGCCCGAATGGCGGCAAGCGGGTCATCAAGCACCTTGCGGCCGTTGTGCAGCATCACGATGTGGTCGCACATCTGTTCAGCCTGAAACATCACATGCGTGGAAAACAGAATGGTCGTGCCGGCACGGTGCTGTGCCTCGATCAGGTCGCGCAGCAAACGCATGTTGACGGGGTCGAGCCCGCTGAATGGTTCGTCGAGAATGAGCAGTTCGGGATCATGCATCACCGCAGCGATGAACTGAATCTTCTGCTGCATGCCTTTCGACAGGTCTTCGCTGCGCTTTTTCGCCACGTCCGGCAGACCCACGCGCTCCAACCATGTTTGGCATCGCGCGCGCGCATCGGCGCGTTTGAGCCCTTTCAGGATTCCCATGTGCACCAGAAAGTCGCCGACCTTCATCTTCTTGTACAGGCCTCGTTCTTCCGGCAGATACCCGATGCGGTCCTTGGCTTTCAGTGCGGAGTCGTGCCCGAGCACACGAATGCTGCCGCTGTCCGGGAACAGGATCGACAGGATCATGCGCAGGCTTGTTGATTTGCCGGCTCCATTCGGGCCAATCACGCCATACAGCGCGCCGCGTGGCACGACGAGGTTCAGTGAGTCGACGGCGTGTTTGTCGCCGAAGCGTTTGTGGACAGATTCGATTTCGATGGCTGGGTTCATTCGGCAATGACAACACACGACCACAAAGAACCCAAGCCTCCCGACAACATGAATCCGACCTGACGCCTGTCATATCCATTCAGGGCCGGGTTCGTTGCCCCAGTGAATTCTGCAAACCCCGATTCTGCAGTTGCACGTTTGACTTGTCGCAACGGTTCACCACCCACCCCGAGGAGGCTCCATGAACACATCGACCCGCATGACCCCGAAACGTCACCTGCTCACACTGGCAATCGCCGCGACTCTGCTCCTGGGCGCCTGCGCCAAACAGGCCAAGCAAGAACAGGACTTCACCAGCCGACCGGAGGCGCCACGCGAGCAGGAACGGCAGAACACCGTCGGCAGTTCGTATGAGGAACTGGATTCAATCGTCGTCACGGGAACGCGAATCCGTGACGAAGACAAGCGGTCGATGAAATTGGACGGACGCTCACGAGTCGACGACGCGTTCGTTGCACAGGACTCAATCGTTGTCGCTGACATGGCGCCGCCGCCTGCACCTCCCGCACCTCCCGCGCCTGCCTTGAAGGCTGTGGCTGCCGGTTCGCCTGCCATTTCGGTCTCGCCGTTGCCGGTTCCCTCGTCGGTTCCGCCAGCGTCGCCATACGACCCGGCCAATCGCGAACAATACGCCGAACGCAAGGACAACAATGTCAAACAGGTGAGCGACGAACCCGTTTCGACCTTCAGCATCGACGTCGACACCGGCAGTTACAGCAACG
>JBEIPT010000075.1:0-11921 GCA_040376895.1 Lysobacteraceae bacterium
AAATCGACACGGTGCGCCTCACGCTTGGCTATCGTTTCTGATCAATGGCATCTGCAACCCTTCTCCCGTGAATCGTGAGAAGGTGGTCCGCAGGACCGGATGAGGGCTTGGCTGGTGCGGCGTCTGGCTAGTCGCCAGCGTTCCCGTGCTCATCTGCCTTCGCCATCTTCTCCCGCAAGCGGGAGAAGAGCCACCTGCGCATCAACGTCGAACATCGGCACCTTGAGCCGATATCCATGCCAATACATCCGCCTCATTGGCACGCAGGAAATCACCTGGAATCGTGTGCTTGAGCCCAGCACACGCAAGCCCGAAGTCGAGTGTCGTTTGTGGCGTGAGGCCACGACGTAACCCATGCAGAATGCCGGCGGCAAATGCGTCGCCAGCACCGATCCGATCGACAATCCCTTCCAGGGGCGCGGGTGCCGATCGGCTGAGTTCTCCGGAACGATGGGCCATCAATCCGCCCAGTTGCTGTTGTGTCACAGCCTCGGCAATCCGCAGGGTGCCGGCAATCCATTGCAGGTTCGGGAAGGCCTCAAACGCTGCAACGGCGGCGCGTTCGAACGCTCGCTCCGGATCACGTCCATAGTCGCCGCCCAACACCAACTCCAGATCTCGGTGATTGCCGAACAGCACATCAGCTTGGCCAAAGAGCTCCCGTAGCCACGAAGCTGCATCACCACCCCATGCCTGCCACAACTTCGCACGAAAGTTGCCGTCGACCGACACTCGCAATCCGTGTTTGCGCGCAGCACGAGCAGCCGATACAGCGAGACGTGCAGACTCCGGCCCCAGTGCCGGCGTCACACCGGAAAGATGCAGATGATCGGCGCCGGCCATGGCCTGATCCCAATCGAATTGTGCTTCCGTTGCTTGCGCAAACGCTGATCCGGCGCGGTCATACACCACTTCGCTGGCGCGGCGGATGGCGCCCTGCTCGAAGAAGTAGAGACCCATTCGACCGTTCACACGGGACACCGAGGAGACATCGACACCGATCCGTGCGAGTTCGCCAAGCGCCGCATCACCCAACGGCCCGGTCGGCAGCACACTCAGCATCGAAACCCGATGTCCAAGTTGCGCCAAGGCTGCGCCGACGTTGGCTTCGGCGCCGCCCACATGCACCGTCAATGCCGAACTTTGCAGCAAACGTTCATGACCCGGTGCAGACAGACGCAACAGCACCTCGCCCAGACAAAGGACCCGCGCACTCATGACTGATCTCCCGAGTCCGTTGCACGCAATCGATGCTGCGCTGCCGCATGCAGCCGCGTCCTGCCCGACTTGCCGAAGAAACCAATAATCTCTTTGATATTCATAACTTTAGCTCCACGTTGCCGCAGACATTCGTGCCACGCAATTGCAACTTGTTGTTGCGGTGCGCTGTTTGATAGCCTTTTGTCCACCGGTGTCACCGCATAGTCAGGCAGAGATTTGCTACCGGTGTCAATGCAATCATACCTGCCAGCCGGGGACGGCTGGCGAGCTTCGGAGGGAGGATCGGTTTGTGAACAAGAACACACAGCGCCAAGGGATTTACCAATTGAACGCATTGTCCGCAGCGATCCTGCTGTGTCTGCCATGGCTGGCCTCTGCGCAATCAGGCGCCGACGTTGCCGACCCGGCAACCAAAGAGGCTTCCCCCGACGCAGACCAGGAAGAGGCTCGCGAACTCGAGGAAGTGGTGGTGACGTATCGCGAGAGCTTGAATCAGGCGCTCGATCAGAAGCGCGACACCGTCGGCCAGGTCGACGTGATCCTCGCGGAAGACATCGGCAAGTTCCCAGACCTGAATCTGGCCGAATCACTGCAGCGCATTCCGGGTGTCGCCATCACCCGTGATGCCGGCGAAGGCCGCAATATCTCCGTACGTGGCCTCGGCCCTCAGTTCACGCGCATCCGCATGAACGGCGTCGAAGCGCTGGCAACCGGCGGCGGCACCGACGCATCCGGCGGCGTCAACCGCGGCCGTGGTTTCGACTTCAACGTCTTCGCATCGGAACTGTTCAACAGCCTCGCGGTGACGAAGACGTCATCGGCCGACATGGACGAAGGGTCGCTTGGCGCCACAGTCGATCTGCGCACCGCGCGACCCTTCGACTATCCAGGGTTCACGGCCGTGGCTTCCGCACAAGCAAGCTACGGTGACCTGTCGGGTGATGTCGATCCGCGTGCTGCCGCACTGCTCAGCAACACCTGGGCCGATGGTCGTCTCGGCGCACTGTTGTCGGTCGCCACCAGTGAGCGCAACCTGGTCGAAGAAGGTCACAGCACTGTGCGCTGGAGTGCCGCCACTGCCAACGGCAACTTCAACGCCACCTCCCCGTTCGCTGCCGCACGAGGTGCCGATGTGTTCCACCCGCGCTTGCCGCGATATGGCGTGATCGAACACAGTCAGGACCGACTCGGCGCCACCTTGTCGCTGCAGTGGCAAGCAAGCGACGCCACGCTGCTGAGTTTTGATGCCCTGCACGCCAAATTCGATGCAACCCGCGGCGAGAACTTCCTGCAGGCGCAGAGTTTCTCGCGCGCCGGCAATGGCAAACCACAGACGATCGTTCGCGATGGTCAGATCGACGCGAATGGCAATCTCGTCTACGGCGTGTTCGACAATGTCGACCTTCGCGCCGAATCCCGCTACGACGAACTCATTACGCGCTTCAATCAATACAACCTGGAGCTCGGCCACCAGTTCACCGACAACCTCAGGCTTGACGCCATGATCGGGGCGGCCGGTTCGCGTTTCCGCAACCCGATCCAGACGACGATCACGCTGGACCGCGCGAACGTCAACGGTTATGTCTGGGACTACCGCAACAACGATCGCCTGCCGGTGATCAACTACGGCTTCGATGTCACTGATCCGAACAACTGGTCATGGCTGACCAGCGCGCCTCAGAGCCAGGGATCGGAGATTCGTCTGCGTCCGCAAGCCGCGGACAATGATTTCCAGACCGGTCGTTTCGACCTCACCTGGAACGCCGGTGACACCTGGACCATCCAGGGTGGACTCAACTGGAAAGACTATGAATTCGTCACGACCGAATTCCGTCGTACTTCCGAAACCTCCGTACCAGCGCTTCCGGCTGGCGTCGGTCTCGCCGATCTCACGAGGATCATCGGCTTTTCGAACCTCAATCCTGGCGGCGGCACGCCAGGCTCCTGGCTGATCCCGGATGTGGCGGCATTCGCGGATGCGCTGGACATCTACTGCAACTGCGGCACGTTCCGCCTGTCCACCGATGCCGCGCGCGGCAACAACGCGAGTGTCGGGGAAGAGTCGCTTGCCGGATATCTGATGGCAAGTTTCAACACCGAATTGATGGGGCGTAACCTGTCCGGCAGTTTTGGTGTCCGCCAGGTGGAAACCGACCAGACTTCGACCGGTATCGGCGTCATCGCCGGCGTGCCGACGGTCATCACGGTCGACCGCAGTTACGACGACACGCTGCCCTCGCTGAACCTGAAGTGGGACCTGAGCGACGAACTCGTGATGCGATTTGGCGCTGCCAAAGTGATGTCGCGCCCAGGCCTTGGCAATTTGAGCCCTGGCGTGAACATCAGCGTATCCGGTTCGTCACGAACAATTTCCGGACAGAATCCGCTGCTCGAACCCTTCCGTGCCAAGACGTATGACGTTGGTCTGGAGTGGTATTTCGCTGAAGAAGCCCTTTTGTCGATTGCGTATTTCTACAAGGACATCGACAGCTTCGTGCAGACCACGCGCCAGACCGGCACGTTCGAGCAGAATCCGTTCGGCTTGCCCGACAGTTTGCGTCCGGCGAACACATCAGCTCAGGACAGCTGGGAATTCACGTTCCCCGTGAACACACCCGGTGGTCCGTTGCGTGGGTATGAAATCGCTTATCAGCAGCCGCTGTCGTTCTTGCCGGGAATCCTCTCGAACACCGGAATCCAGCTCAATCACACGCATGTGACGTCGACGATCGACTACCTCACTGCAACCGGTGCCCTGGCTGCCCGCGAGAACCTCACCGGTCTTTCGGAGAACGCCTGGAACGCCACCTTGTACTACGAGGATCAACGGTTCGGCGCACGCGTATCGTTGTCGAATCGCGACGACTATCTGACCACCGTACCAGGTCGTGACGGCAACGATGTCGAGGGCACAAAAGGCACCACGACGATCGATGCATCGGCCTCGTGGAAGCTCAACGAACAGGTCGAGTTCACGTTCGAGGGCCTCAATCTCGGCAACGAGTTCAACGATCAATGGATCGATTCGGAGGGTGACCGGGTGGTGGTCTATCACCAGACCGGGCGTGTGTACCTGGTGGGCGTACGCGTGAAGTTCTGATGCCCTGCGGCGCAACCGGTCCGGAATGCCCTTTGCTTCCCGACCGGTCGCGCCGCAATTTTTTGATTGTTGTCGGCGCCATTTTCACTGCCGCGAAACCAGTTCTCGTTCAGGCCGGAAAGCAGCGCTTCGACGCCGTCGTTTCGCTCGATCCGGCCGACAATCGATTCGGGCCACGATACAACAATCTCGATGCGGCCCTCTCGGCCGCGCCCTCTGACGACTCGCTCTGGACAGTTCTCATCTGCGCTGGCCGTTGGAACGCCAAGACCACGATTGATCGCCACAGAGTCTCGCTCAAGGGATTTGGCCCCGCTGTCTCGATCCTCGAGTTCGACGCACATGCGGGTGGCCTGTCGCCGGATGGGATGCCTTGGGGTACAGATCGGTCGGCAACACTGACCGTGCGCTCCAGAGGATTCACGGCACAGGATCTCGCCATCCACAACACTTTCGATTACGTGGCAGCACGCTCCCGGCTCGACGCCGACCTGCGCGGGGCGAATGGCCTGCAAGCCGTTGCGCTGGCACTCACAGGGACGGCCGACCAGACCCGATTCGAGAACGTCCGAATTGTCGGACATCAGGACACCCTGTTGATCCACGCAGGTCGCCATGGGTTCCGTGATTGTCGGATCGAGGGGAGCGTCGACTTCATCTTCGGCGCCGGAGCTGCGACGTTCCGAAAGTGTGTGCTGCACTCACGATTTCGTCCGCAACAAGGTGCCGATCAAGGATGTGTCACCGCCGCGAGTACGCCCGGTTCGCAACGTCGGGGCTTCGTGTTTGATCGATGCCGGCTGGAACATGATTCGGATGTTCCACCCGCGAGCGTCTGGCTGGGCAGGCCATGGCGACCCACCAGAACATTTGTCGACGGCCGATACGGTGATCCCGAGGCAGTCGCTTCGGTGCACTTTCGGAAGTGCTGGATGGGCGCCCACATCAGGCCCGAGCGCTGGACCCATATGTCGTTCCAGGGGCGCGACGGTGAACGCATCGAGTTGCAGCCGGATGAGGCCCGGTTCACTGAGTCGGGAAGTTTCGGGCCCGGTGCCCTTCACAAGACTTCCCTTCCCCCACTCGCGCAAGAAGAACCGCACATGCCCTGACCAATCTTGTGGCCGCGGATGCGCACACTGGCTCCGAAATCTTCCAGTTCAACTCTCGCGTTCAACACCCTTGGCCGCCAGCGTCAGCGACATATCCAGAATGGTGAGCTTCTGCCAGATCTTTCGAGACAAGTCTGCCGTCAAGCTTTCGATGTCGTTGACCGAATCGAGCACAACCGGGTCCTGCAGGTACTGCGCATGGAGTGCGGCCAGTTTGCTGGTCAGCGCCAACAACTCGGAGCAGTAGTCCAGATATCGTGCCAGCTGCGCGGGTGTCAGAACGCGGACCGGTGACGAGGCCGTCGCCGGAATTGATCGCAGCGCGTTTTCCGGGTCCTTGGTCAGCTGGTGCATGTCGACCACGTGCGCCACGCTGCGCAACCGATGCAGCATCCGCAGGGCATCGTGACGTTTCATTCGGGTTTCCAGCGACACCAGAAATGCCAAGGCGACCGACAGCAGCAGCAATTGATTCGTGGCGGCATCGGCTGACTGCAACAGATCGGCCACACCACCCAGTTCGCCCGACGCGCGCCCACCCAACTGCAGCACGGCCCACCCGGCCAGTGCCACCAATGCCAGGATCGTGACACCGGTGAGGATGCGGATCGGCCAGAGCGGACGTCGCAGGCGTTCGATCACTGCCTGGTTCCGATCGGCGACCGAAAGCAATTCAGCACCGACCTGCGCCAGGCCGGAATCGGGAAAACGCTCCGCGATTCGGGCCTTGAGCGCGATGATGGTGGCACGCACCGCGTCGGCGTGCAGTTCGGTATATCGGGTCATCATGGAACTCCGGACAAGGGCGGGATCTTCAGCCAAGTGGGTCGAAGTTATTGTGAATGATCCCGATGACGGCGAGTCATTTCGGTGGCGGTCGCCGCAACAATTCCTTCCTGGGCATGAGCAAGTCGAGATCCCATTCGGCTTCGACGAAGGTCGCACGCACCTCGGGCACGCGCGGATACCCGTCGACCTCGGTCTCGCCATCAATGATTCGGCCGCGCCCTTCAATGACGTTCGCGGCAATACGACGGTCGATATCATCCCGATCCCACGGTCGCGCACCCGCCAATGCAACCACATGGTCCTGCACATCCTCGGCCGGCAAAACGACCACCCCCGGCGGCAGATCAGGCGCCTTCTTGAGCTCGATCACGCGCGCACGATTGACGCTGTATCGCCCCATCATCGGCACAGGCTTGCCCACTCGATCCACTGCAATGTTGTCGTGCATGAAGAGTTCGAGGTCTCCCACCCCACCGAACATCACCAACGCAAGCGGATCCGTCGATGGGCCGCCGCGCATCACGTTTCCGCGCACATCCATTCGCCCCAACTGATACGCGCGGCCTAGCCATTCCTCAGCGATGAGGTTGTAGTGGATCGCGCGCTGACCGGGATCGTAGATCAGGTTGTTGATGACCTGACCGCGCGCACCACCCTTGAACAATGGGCTTCGTTCGTGGTTGTGGGCGTACAGGTTGCCATAGATCAGAATGTCGGTGACGTTGTCGTGCACCAGGCTGCCCTTGCTGTGTTCGCCTTTCGCATGCGTGCTGTGGCGCAGTCCCTCGGCAATCATGTTGTAGCTGAACGTGATGCGATGACTGACGGCCGCACGCCAGTCATCCGGCGTTGCTCCGACAAAACGGGTGCCGGACGCGGACAGGTTTTCGTCGGTTGCCCAGGTCAGCGAGTTGTGGTCGATGATCACATCGTGCGCACCGGTCACGGTGGTGATCGCGTCGATGTCGTGCCCTGCGCGCTTCTGAAGTCCGCCTTCGCCCGGACGGATCCGCAGGTGCTGGATGATCACGTCATGGGTGGCAATGGTCAGGCCGCCGCGGATGATCGTGATGCCCGGGGCCGGTGCGGTTTGACCGGCGATAGTCAGGAATGGCTCGGTAATGGCGAACTCGCGCAGCTTCAGGTCGATCACACCTGCCACTTCGAACACCACGATTCTCGGCCCGCGGGTCGCCATCGCTTCGGCCAACGTGCCCGGACCCTCGGTGGCCAGACTCGTCACCCTCACGATCTGCCCGCCGCGTCCACCCAAGGTTTCTGTCCATCCGGACACGGCAGGTGCCGACGGCTGTTCGGAGACCGCCGTCCCCGCCGAGCACGGGATGGGCGCCAGAGCAGCCAAACCGGCCAGAACCAGCGCGGACAAAGAGTTTGAAGCTTGCGTACGGAAGAACATAGGCCACTCCTGTAACGGTTTTAGGATGCCATCCCGAAGGCCTTCGTGGGCAACCCGATTGTAAATGACACCGGTTTCCTTTATACAGGACAGGACGCCCGAACAGCCACCGACCAGGGCAGGATTTGCCCGGAGCCCCTGCATGACGAACACCCATTCGACGCCGGAACCTGCGCAGACCAGCCTCGATATCGCGCGGCGGTTTGTCGCGGCGCGCCGGAGTTGCGTGGCGCTGCCCGATTATCCGGGTCTGCTGCCCAAAACCCTCGACGTGGCATATGCCCGCCAGGATCAGGCTATCGAACTGTGGCCAGATGTGGTGGCCGGATGGAAAGTCGGCCGGATTCCGGATGAGTGGATCCCGCGACTGGGTGAAGACCGACTGATGGGCCCGGTGTTCGAATCACAACTGGAACTGCTTTCGCCCGGTGATGTGGCATGTCTGCCGGTGATCGAAGGTGGTTTTGCGGCGGTCGAAGCCGAGTATGTGTACGTCCTGGACCGTGATGCCGACTGGGATCGAAGCAACTACACACCTGCCGAGGCCTTGACACTGGTCCGCGCCCTGCATGTCGGCATCGAACTGGCGGGCAGCCCACTCGCGACGATCAATGTGTTGGGGCCCACGATCGTGGTATCCGACTTCGGCAACAATGCCGGGGTGTTCCTCGGCCCCGAAATCCCTGAGTGGCGAAACCGCCCGGACAGCAGCCTGACCTGCTCGACCTGGATCGATGGCCGCTGTGTGGGCCAGGGTGGCGCCGCGTCATTGCCCGGCGGCCCGGCAACCGCCCTGGCATTCGCGTTGAACCGTGCGGCAGTTCGCGGCAAACCACTGCTCGCCGGCATGGTGATTTCGACCGGAGCGGCAACCGGCATCCACGACATTCGGCCCGGAGAACATGCCCGCCTCGTGTTTGATGGCATCACCGAGTTGTATGCGCAGGGTGTGCGCGCACGAAATGTGCCGGACGAGGTTACCCCATGATTCAAACACCTGCCCGACGTCGGTTCATCGGAGGGCTCGGCGCCGCTGCCGGTCTGGCATTGTTGCCGCCGCTGGCGACTGGGTCCGATGGCATCACGCTCACCGCCACCGATGTCCATGTCAATGATTATCCGACCGTTCAAGCCGTCCGTTGGCTGGGCGAAACGCTCGAGCGCGAAACCGGGGGCCGTCTTGGACTGCGGCTCTACCACTCTGGCCAACTCGGTCGGGAGGGCGACCAGATCGACCTCGCACGTCATGGTGTCATCGACCTCACGCGCGTTTATTCCGGCGCACTGAACAACGCGTTTCCGAAAACGGCGGTGCTGGGTTTGCCCTACGTGATCCGATCCCGTGAACATCTGCGCACCCTGATTGATGGGCCGGTGGGGGCTGCGGTGCTGGCAGGCTTCGAGGACCGCGGCCTGATCGGACTGGCGATCTATGACTGCGGCGTCCGATGCCTCTACAACACCCGAGGCCCGCTCCATGAACCGGCCGATCTGAAAGGTCTCAAGGTCCGGGTTCCGCCATCCGACATCTTCCTTGCTTTGATGCGCACGCTCGGCGCCAATCCAACACCCCTGCCCTATGGCGAAGTGTTCTCCGCGCTGGAAACCCGACTGATCGATGGAGCCGAGAACAACGTCCGCAGCTACCAGAGCAGCCGGCAGTTCGAGGTGGCGCGCCATTGGTCGGCGACCGAACATTCCTGGGCGCCGGATCTGCTGTTGATGTCGCGTAAACGATTCGACTCGCTGGATCGTGCAGATCAGGAATTGCTGCGTGATCTCGGCCGACGCTCGGTGCAGGTGATGCGCGACGCTTGGGATAAAGGTGAAGCAGATGCGCGGGCAACCGTTCTGGCGGCAGGTGTGAAGATGAACACGATGGATCTGGCGCCGTTCCGGTTGGCCTGTGAACCCTTGTTGGCACGATATCGGAACGACCCTCAACTGGGCCCGCTCCTGCGCCAGATGGACGCGGAGGCAAGGGGATGAACGACACCGGCGCCCAAGACACATCACCGCGAACCGCCCTGGATCACCTCGCGCGTGCGTCAACCGGAGTCGCCGCGCTGGGACTCGCCGGCATGGCCATCGCGCAAGCCTGGCAAGTACTGGCGCGTTACGTCTTCAACGACGCACCCAGTTGGACCGAACCGCTCACGTTGACGTTCCTCGCCTGCACGCTGTCCTTCGGCGCCGCAGCTTCGGTCCACGACCGTGCCCACTTCGCGTTTCCACTTCTCGTCGCCCAGTTGCCGGGCTCGGTGCGTCCCTGGTTCGCGCGATTGAGTTCGCTCGTGACCCTTGTGATCGGCGGCTTGTTGGCTTATGGCGCCACCCGGCTTGCACTCGACAATGTCGATATCCGCATGGCCGGAACACTGTTGCCGCAAGCAGCGCCATATTTTCCTCTGGCGATCGGCGGTGTGCTGATGGGCATTTTTGCGTTGGCGCAATTGGTGTATCCGCCCAGGGAGTCCACCTGATGCCCATCGCCATTCTGTTCGTTTCGTTCGGACTGTTGCTGCTTGCTGGCATTCCGGTCGGTTATGCACTGTTGGCCGCGTCGGTACTCACGATCTGGCAACTGGACCTGCCGCTGATCCTGGTCGGCCAACAAGTTGCGGCCGGTGCCGGCAGCATCACCTTGATCGCGATTCCGTTGTTCATTTTTACCGGAGAGTTGATGCTGCGTGGCGGGATCTCCGAGCGCTTGATCAGCCTGGCGGGCAGCCTCGTGGGCCATCTGCGCGGCGGTCTGGGGCAAGTCAACGTGCTGTCGAATCTGTTTTTCGGCGGTGTATCGGGCTCGGCCATCGCCGACGTATCCGCTGTCGGTGGCGCGATGATTCCGCAAATGGTGAAGCGCGGTTTCGACCGGGATTTTGCCGTCAACGTCAGTGTGAGTGCGGCACTCGTTGCGCTGCTGGTGCCACCATCGCACAACCTCATCCTGTTTTCTGCTGCGGCTGGCGGCGGCCTGTCGATTGCCGATCTGTTTGCGGCCGGGATTGTTCCGGCACTGATGATGACGCTGGCGATGATGGCCACCGGCTGGATGATCGCGCGACGTCGTGGTTACGCAGTCGAACAGTTTCCCGGTTTCCGCGCCGTATTCGTGCGAATGGTCGCGGCCCTGCCCGGCTTGATGCTGGTGTTGATGATTTTCGCAGGCGTCCGTTCGGGCGTGTTCACCGCCGTTGAGAGCGCAGCAATTGCAGTGTTCTATGCGTTGATCGTTACCGTTCTGGTGTACCGGTCGCTGCGCGGTGGCGCATTGGTCAACGCCTGCCTGCATGCCGCGCGGACGACCGGCAACATTCTGTTCGTGATTGCGTCGGCCGCATTGTTCGGCTGGCTGCTTGCCTATCTTCAGGTGCCCGCTGCTGCCGTGGCACTGCTGCAATCACTCGCCAGTGGCCCGGTCAGCGTACTGCTGTTGATCGTGCTGATCCTTCTGTTGTTGGGCACATTCATGGATCTCGCGCCATTGATCCTGATCTGTACTCCGATTTTCCTGCCGGTGGCCAAGGCATTCGGCATTCATCCCATGCACTTCGGAATCGTGTTGATCCTTGCCGGTGGCATTGGTCTGATCACGCCGCCCGTCGGCTCCGTGCTGTTCGTCGGTGCAGCCATTGGACGGATCGACGTCTCGCAGGCACTTCGCTCGATCTGGCCGTTCTATGGTGCGGCAGGTTTTGTGTTGATCCTCGTGGCGCTGTTCCCCGAATTGAGTCTGTGGTTGCCGGCGGCACTGCGATGAACGGCGACGGGTTAGAATAGGCCCCCGACCCGACATCCAACGCCATGCGCAGACGAATCCAGCAAACGACCGATGGTCCGGGATCCATCCCATCGACGTCTGCGGGCGGCACCGGCAAAACGACGATCAGCGACATTGCGCGCCTGACCGGCGTGTCGAAGAAAACCGTATCGCGCGTGATCAACGGCTCCGAACTGGTTCACCCCGAAACGCGCGACAAGATCAAGGCGCTGATGGAGGAAATGAGTTACACGCCTGATCCTCAAGCACGCGGGTTGGCATTCCGGCACTCGTTCCTGATCGGCCTCGTGTTCGACAACCCGACGGCGCAGTACATCGTCAACATGCAGTACGGCGTGCTCGATGCGCTGCGCGACACCGGCTACGAGCTGGTCGTGCATCCGTGCGACAGCAAGCGCGAAGGTTACATCGACGGCATCCGTCGTTTCGTGCTGCAGCAGAAGTTGCACGGCGTGATCCTGATCCCGCGCGTGTCCGAAGACCAGGCGCTGGCCGAAG